>NZ_JABXEM010000260.1:0-15985 GCF_013372595.1 Myxococcus sp. AM011 | reverse complement strand
GGTTACATCCGCGAGACCGTCATGGGGCGGGTCCGGGGGTGTTCCGGTGTTGGATTTCAGCAAGGCGGGGTGGCTCACTCCGCTCCTCAATGAAGCGGTCGCCGCTCATATGGGCACGCCCGCTTCGGAGGAGACCGCCTTGCCTCTGGGCTCGGGCCGCGCTCGGGCCCGGGCGTACCTGCGGCGGACCCTTCGCGCCAGTGGGCTCCTGTACGGCACCCCGGCGGACCCTCCCGAGTCCCTGGAGGCGGGGCCGGAGACGGAGTTCCAGGCCCGGGCGTTGGAGGAGCAGCTCTTCCACGCGGTGCTTCGCACGCTGGCGACGTTGGCGTTGGAGCTGGCGCGGCAGGTGGGGGCGCCGACCGGGCCTCGAGGCGAGCAGCTGCTGGTCCTCTTCTCGGTGTTGTCCGGGGAGCTGGAGCTGGCGTCGACGCTGGCCGAGCAGCTCACGGCGGGCAAGCCGGTGACGAAGCGACAGACGGCGAAGGTGGAGGCGGCGCTGCGCAAGCGCGAGCCCACGCTGGCTGGTGACCCGGTGTATGGGTTGGTGTTGCACAACGGCGCGCAGTACGCGGATGCGCAGTTGTTCTGTCGGCAGGCGATTGACTACTTCGCCAGCGGGCGGTTGTTGAAGGAGCAGGTGCGGCGGCGCTCTGACTTCGCGGCGAAGCAGAAGGCGCTGCTGGTGGACGTGCTGACGGGGCTGGCGTGCGTGGACCGGCAGCCGAGCACTCCCGCGCGTCGGGCCATCCTCAAGCAGGTGGAGGATTTGAAGCTGTCGGCGGCGATGGCGTCCGAGCTGAAGGCGGCGGTGAAGCAGTCCTTCGAGCGACGGCGCTCCGTGCGGGACGTGGTGCGCCAGGTTCGCAGCGTGGACATGCGACACTTCCTGCTGGAGCAGACGTTGCTGGCGGCGCTGGTGGATGGGCGGCGCACGCGGCGGGAGCGGGCCTTCATCGACGAGCTGGCGGACGCGCTGCATGTGCCGAAGGAGGAGCTGCGGCGGCTGGAGCTGGAGATGGCGGAGTTCTACGCGCGCCACCGCTCCATCGTCGACGTGTTCACCGTGAGGGACGCGGCGAGCGCCATGGGCGACGACATGGTCGCGGGCATGCAGGAGACGCTGGAGAAGAACTTCTACCGGCTGATGCAGGAGGTCCGTGAGACGGGGGACCTGGCGGTGCTGGTGACGAAGCTGGCGCGGCGGCAGAAGCTGACGGAGGACGAGCGGCACCGCATGCGTGCGCAGCTCATCGACGTGGCCAAGGCGATTCCCGCGCTCGCCATCTTCGCGGCGCCTGGGGGATTCCTGCTGCTGGCCGCGCTCGCGAAGCTGTTGCCGTTCAGCCTGTTGCCCAGCTCGTTCCAGGACGAGGCGCCCGTGCCATTCCCGGACGACGCGGAGGACTACGGGCCGGAGCGCGAGGCGGGGTAGGGGACAGCGCAAGCCATGGGCCTGGCCTCTACGTCAGCGCTCCTCGCCTTTCTCGGGCATCCGCCGACAGAGCACATCGTCGTCGTCCTTGATGTACCCGAGCAGGAACTCCTCCAGGGTCCCCAGCGGAAACCGGGGATCGTCGCCGCTCCTGGTGCCCAGGACGAGGGACACGTATCCCTTCCAAGGCCCTGATACCCACAGCGCGTACCACCACGATTGATGAAGGTAGTCGACGAAGATGACCGACGCCTCCGTGGCGTTGCAGCCGTACCCGGCGTCCCGCAGCACGTCGGCGGTCGCGCGAAGTTCCTCGGGCAACCAGAAACGAAACCCCCGGGAATCCTCATCCGTTGGAAGCCCGGCGATGCGGAGGAACGCCTCGTATTCTTCCGGAAGTGCGCCAGGAAGCGACCGCCAGGCGTCCATGACTTCCTTCATCACGACCGGCTGGACGTTGAGGTGGTGCTCCAGCCAGTGCTGTCGAACCTGCGTCGCGATTTCCGTTATTGCGGCCATGGCTCAGTCATTCGATTCATCAACCGCATCCTGGGCAGCAGTTGATCGTTCTTCGACATCGAACACCCTGACATCACATTGGGGGTGCCCGCGGAAGCGAGGGACTCTAGCCCTCACGGGCCTTGCGCCGGTACTCGCCGGGAGGCACTCCCATCTCCCGCCGGAAAGCCCGGTTGAAGGCGAACTCGGACTCGTAACCCACGCGGCCCGCGATGGCCGCGAGCCCGTCCTGTCCCTCACGCAGCGCGTGCGCGGCCTCCTGCATCCGAAGCCGCGTGAGGTACTCATGAGGCGCTACGCCCACTTCGCTCGCGAACCGCCGCGCGAGGGTCGCCCTTGAAGTCCCCGAGCGCCGCGCCAGCTCGCTCACGGTCCAACTCCTCCCCGGCTCCGCATGCATCCAGCCCAGGGCGCTGGCGAGTGTCCGGTCGCCGAGCGCCCCCAACCAGCCCGCGCCTCCTGGTGGCTGCGCGTCCGCCCAGGCACGAAGCACCTGCACCAGGAGGATGTCGAGCAACCGGGAGACGATGACCGAGGCGCCCCGCTCTCCCCGCGCGTACTCCCGTTCGAGCAGCGACACCGTGGGCAACAGGGCCCGCGCGTCCTCGGAAGCCCCTCGCAGGTGGACCCGCTCGGGGAGCAGCCGCAACACGGGATGCGCCCCCGGCTCGTCGAACGCGAAGAATCCACAGAGCACCCGCGACTCCACACCGGCCCCACCCAGCACATACTCGGAAGCCCCTTCTCCTCGTGTCGCCAGCCAATCTTCCACCCTCACCTTGGGGCTGCGGGGCGAGTCCGCCATGGCATGCCCGTCGCCGCGCGGCAGCAGCACGACATCACCAGGCCCCAGCGCGATGGTGTCCCGGCCCTGCGTGAGGTGACAGGAGCCCGCGATGACCAGGTGAATGGTCGCCGACGCCGTGGGCGCAAAGCGCAGCCCCCAGGGGGCCCGCGCCACGGTGCGGCAGTAGAGCTGCCCTCGCAGACGGGTTCGCTCGAGAATCTGCCCCAGCAGGTCGGAAGCATGCGAGAGGTCCATGCCCTCGAGGCTAGCAGCGGGCTGTCTCCAGCGCTCGCGCCATGAGCGTTTCAGACAAAAGGTTGAGCCGTCCGAGAATGGCTCCTCCGAGGCCAGCACGTCACATTCCCAGCCATGAACGACACCCACGCTTCAGCTGGAGGCCTCATGAACCCGAATCCCTCACGGTTGCCCTGGAAGCTCACGTCACCCACGGCCTTGTTCACCCTGCTGCTGGGCGCCTTCATGCTGTTCCTCAGCCTCAATGCCGCGCGGGACCCGGTAAGCGCGGCCAGGGGCTTCGGTCTGGCCGACTCCGGGAGCGAGGTCATCCCCTGGCTGTACGTCAAGGCGGGCAGGGACCTCGGCCTGGCACTGGCGATGTTCGCCCTGGTGGCCATCCGACAGCGACAGGCCGCGGGCGTCCTCGTCCTTGCTTGCATCGTGATGCCCACCGTGGATGCGCTGACCGTGATGCATGGCGGTGCCTCACTCGCCTTCGCGCTTGCGGTCCATGGAAGCGCGGCGGTCTACGGAGTCGTGCTGGCCGCCGCGCTGCTGCGCCCCCAGAAAGTCACCTCTTGATTCAGCAGCCAGGTGCGCGGTGGCGACGCCCTGCGATAGCCCCAACTCTTGGACTTGGTTGTGGCCGCAGCCATGGGGAAGGGGCGTGGCTCCCAGCTGGTGCGGCGGGGGCTTGGCGCCTCAGAGTCTTTCCAGTATCCAGGGTTAGGCCCTTCTCGTCGTGGGCTGCTCCCTGGGGACACTCCATGCTGCTTCGCTGGGTGGTGCCGCTGCTCCTGCTGATGCTTGGTGCCGGCTGCACGACGAGTCGTGTCGTTCGACTGGATACCGGGCACGACTCCTTCGTCATCATCCCGCGCAATGAGCCAGGCGCGGAAGTGGGAGCGGCGGAACTCGACGACGACGAGTTCGTGGAAGCCGTCGCGGAGCTGGCCCGGGATGTTCGTCCCGCCCGTAACCCCATGCAGGAGGCCCGAGACCTCTTCGGCGTGCCTTCCCGCAGCGGCGTGTACCGATACGAGCAACGCGGACAGAGACTCATTCCCCAACGTCACGAGGACGTGGACGGCCCCCACTTGTTGGAGTCCTATGCGGACGAGGAGCTGACACGCGCATATGGCCAGTGGTGCAGGCTGAAGGACCAGCCTGGTGACTGCTTGCGCCTGTTGGAGGAGGGGCCCCTGCTGGCCAGTGACGGCAAGTACACGTGGGCCTTGGCCATCGCCATGGACTCCGTGTGGGACGAGACCTCCGAGGCGTTGGACGGCATGACAGACCCCGGTGCAGTCGTGGCCGCCATCACCGCTTCCGCAACGATGTATCTCCTGCTCTGGGCGCTACCTGAGCCCGTTTCGAAGGGTGTCGCCGCGACCTTGACGACCCTCGCGATGGCATACCTGGGGGTGGACACGGTGTGGCGGTTGTTGGACGGGTGGTTGACCCTGGTGCGGATGGTGGACCAGGCAAGGACGTTCGAGCAGCTTCGCGCGACAGGCGAGGCCTACGGCGAAGTCCTTGGGGAGAATTCGGCGCGCGTCTTCGTCATGCTCGCCACGGTCGCTATTGGCAACACCGCAGGGCTGGCCTCGAAGTCAGCCGGGTTGCCGGGCTCTGCCCAGGCGGCACTCGCAGTGGAGTCTCAGGCGGGCATCCAGTTCGCATCGGTGGGGAGCGTCCGGTCCGTCGCGTTGACCACGGAGGGCTTCACCATCGCGCTTGCCCCCAACGCCTTGGCCATGGCGAGCCAGGGCATGGGCGGCGCGGGAGAGCACCACCACATCGCCACGAACAAGAACGATGTCTCCACCGCGAGAGGTGGACCCTGGACGCCGGAATTCCGAAAGCTCTTCAAGAAGGCTGGGATGGACCTGAAGGACCGCGAAAACATCGTCGAGGTCGTGGGGCACAAGGGGCCGCATCCACAGGAGTATCATGACATTGTTTTCTTGCGACTTCAGGATGCGCTGGGGAGCTGCCGCACGGTGGTTGCTTGCCGAAAGGCCCTCACGAGTGAGCTGCGCAGGCTCGCCACGGAAGCCCAGACTCCGGGAACGATACTCCACAGGCTTGTGACTCAGGGCAGGTGATGCCACTTGAGAACTCAACCATGCTGAATCCATCTCGATACTTCAGGCTCAAGCCGGAAATGCAGCGCGGGAAGTGGTCTCTGGACGAACCACTGGACAGCCAGGGTCGCGAGCTGGAGGACTTCAGGGAATTTACGTCAGGACGGCCCGCACAGGTCTCTGGCCGCCTGTCGATTCCCATCGACGAGCCTGGACGGAGGTTGGACTACAGCACCGCGGGCGCTGGCATGACTCCCGTTGTCCACGTCAGGGTGGCCACCCTCTTCGCGGAGCTGGCCCCCAATGACGTGCAACTGATACCCGTGGATATCCAGGGCTGCCCAGATGAGTACCTCATTCTCGTGGCGACACGGCTTGTCCGGTGCATCGACGACGAGGCATCGGAAGAGGTGCTGTATTGGAAGCCCGAGGATGAGCGGCCGGAGAAGCTCGGCAACTACCGAAGCGTCTACGGCATGCGGATTGACCGTTCGAAGGTGGCCGACGCCAAGGTGTTCCGCACCTGGGGATGGTCGGGAGTCCTCATCGTCTCCGAGGATATCAAAGCGGCCCTGGAGCGCGCGAAGGTCACAGGAGCAGAGTTCGAGGAAGTCTAACGGGGTTGGAGGTCTGGCCGGCCAGACTCCAACCCCGGTGTGCTGGCGCTTACGACAGCGGGCCCGCTACAGGTCGATGGTGCAGATGCACATCCCGTTGAAGCAGGTGCCGGTGGCTCCTGACAGGCTGCATTGGTGCTGGCACAAGGTGCGGCTGCAGATGCCCGGAAGCGTCGGGCCCACGGATTCAGTCGACAGCGGGCTGGCCCCCACGGTGAAGCCTCCGCCCAATCCCACCACCAGTGCAGCGCTCATCATGATTCGACGCATGTTGCCTCCCATGCGCGGAAGGTTCCGCGCGGGAGTGCTACCCGGTCGTCCAGGGACTCATTTCCAGCCGAATCCGGGCGGTCCGGGATGTTTGTCTTTTGATGTCGCGCCTCGCGCTCGGGAATGGTTGTCACGAGATGGCGGGAACGGCTGTTCACCTTGCCGTTGCCTGGGACGCGCCGAGCGCCTGTCCGCTGGCCTGCCCTGAATCAGGCGGTGAGGGTGCTGCCAGAAGCGCGGACGGGTCCCAGCTTTACCCGGCGGACCTGGGCCCTTGCGGTGGCCTGCCATGTCCGTGGGAGGCATGTCGATGCGCGTGCATCAGCGTGACGTGGAGGTGGGCGTGGGCGGACGCCTGCTCTCGGGCCGGCTCGTCGTTCCGGAGCGAGCAGCCGGGCTCGTGCTCCTCGCCGGAGACGAGGAGGTGCCACGAGTCGAGGCGGGCGGAGGCGGACTCCACGGCACCCTGCATGCGGCCGGGCTGGCCACGTTGTGGCTGGAGCTGCGCACCGCCGATGAAGAGATGGCCGAGGACTGGACGCTGCGCGAGGGCCCTCACGTGGAGCTCATCGCCCACCGGCTGGAGGTGGCTCGCGACTGGCTCCAGCGCGACGAGAGCCTCTCGTTGCTTCCCATGGGCTACCTCGGCACGGGCCTGGGGTCGGCCGCCGTGCTCGTGGCCGCCGCGCACCAGCCCGGTGGCGTGCAGGCCGTGGTGACGCTGGGCGGACGGCCCGACAAGGCCGGCGCGCTCCTCGCGGACGTGCGGGTGCCCACGTTGCTCATCGGCGCGGGCGATGACCCGGACCGGGTGGCACTGGTCCGGAGCGTGTTCGACAGACTTCCCGCCGAGACACGCAAGGGCCTCCAGCTCCTCGACGGGGCTTCGCGAGGCTTCCCCGAGCCGGTGCCACTCGCCACCGCATGGCGTCTGGCCACGGCCTGGTTTTCGGATTGCTTCCGCGCCGCCGCGGGCCCTGGCGTCCTGGAGTGGACCGGCGAGCAGGACGGCGCCGTGTGACGATGGAGACCTCCTTCGCTCCATGAACTCGTTCAGGCGTCACGTCGAGTCGTTCGTCCGACTGGAGCCCGCGCGCCCGGCTTTGGGCGCGGGCCTGCGCGCCGCGCTCGCGGTCGGTGTACCCATGGTGGTCGCCGCGACGCAGCACCTGCCCGCCGCGACGTGGGTGGGCATGGCGGCCCTCTTCGTCACGCTCGTGGACCGGGGAGGCCCCTATCGCGACCGCGCGGTCACCATGGGCGCCATGACGCTGCTGGGCGCGGTGATGGGGTTGGTCTCCGCGCTGCACTTGCCGCCGTGGGCCGCCGTGCTGCTCACGTTCTGCTGGGTGACGGCGTGCGGCTTCGCGCGCTCGTATGGAGACACGCCGGGGTTGATGGGCGTGGTGCTCGCCAACTACACGGTGGTGTCACTGGCGCTGCCCGCGCATGACTTCGCCGCGGCGCTGTCCCGCTCCGGGTTGTTCATCATGGGCGGCCTGTGGGCGATGATGCTGGCGTTGGTGTTGTGGCCGCTGCGGCCCTACCGCCCCGCGCGCTTCGCCATCGCCCGCTGCTACCGCGAGCTCGCTGACCGCGCGGAGGAGGTGGGGAGGTGGCCACTCGAAGGGCCCACCGCGCCGCCCAATCTGGTGGAGGTCGTCGACTGGGAGTCCCGCGTGCGCCAGTCGCTGGAAGAGGCCCGTGGTGTGCTTGCGTCCACTCGACGCGGGCGAGCGGGGGAGAGCGACCGGGGTGAGCACCTGCTGGTGCTGCTGGAGGGCGTGGACGCGGTGCTCGCGCTGCTGGTGGCGCTGCCGGAGACGCTGGAGGTGTCACCTCGTGAGACGCGCTACCACGCCCTGCGCGCGGAGGTGCAGCGAGCGCTCTCGGAGCTTGCGCGGGACTTGCGCCACATCGCGCGCGCCCTGGAGCAGGAGAAGGGAGAACCGGAGCCCTCCACGTGGAATGCCGAGCGTGTGCGACGCGCGCTGGCGGCGCAGGTGGCCGAGGGCGGGCTGCCTGATTCAGCGCGCGCGGCGTACTCGCATGCGGAGGCGTTGCTGGTCCGGTTGCGCGAGTACACCGAGGCGCTGCTGGAGGTGGCAAACCACCTGGAGGACGGCCGTCCCATCGAGTCGGACCTGCCCATGGGGCCGCATCCCGCCTCGCTTCGGGGGCGCCCGTTGCTGGAGCCGCTGCGCGACAACCTGAGCATCGGCTCCGTCATCTTCCGCCATGCGCTGCGGCTGGGTGTCGCCGCGGCGATTGCCACCGCGCTCGTGCAGGGGCTGGGGTTGGACCATGGCTACTGGGTCATCATCACCGTCATCGTGGTGCTTCAGCCCTATTCGGGGATGACGTTCCAGCGCGGGTTGCAGCGCGCCGGGGGGACGTTGCTGGGGAGCGCGCTGGCGGCGGGGCTCGTCGCGCTCGTTAGAGACCCGGCCGTGTTGCTGGTGGCAATCATGGTGTTCTTCGCGGTGGCCATCGCCGTGAAGCCGCTGAGCCTCTCGTTCTTCCAGGTGCTGCTCGCGCCGGCGCTGGTGCTGCTGGCGGAGATTCAGACGGGGGACTGGGAGTTGGCGGGAGTGCGCATCGCCAACACGATGATTGGCGGCGCCATCGCGCTCATCGGGGCGCGGCTGTTGTGGCCGAGTCCCGAGCGCGTGCGCTTTCCGGAGGAGGTGGCCAATGCGCTGCGCGCCGATCGGGACTACTTGCTGAGCGTGGCGTCGGCGGGTTCGGACGCGGAGCCGGAGGTGCGCGAGGCCCGGCGCAAGCTGGGCTTGCAGTTGCTATCCGCAGAGGCGTCGTTCCAACGACTGCTCACCGAGTACCGGGGCTCTTCGCGACAGCTTGAACCTGCGATGGCGATGCTCACGTATGCGCGCCGCTTCGGTTCCGCGGTGACGGCGCTGGCCGCGAGCCGCCAGTGGCATGGCCGACAGGACCTGTCACCCGTCGCGAGCTACGCGGGGAACGTGCTGGAGGACCTGGCGGTCGCGGTGGAGCACCGCCGCGTGCCATCCCCTCTGCCCAAGACGATGTCGGCGCAACAGGAGGACACGGACGTGCTGTCACGCACCCAGTTGGACCGGCTGGTGCGACAGCTCACCGTGCTCCATCACGCCACGGTGCGCGCGGCGCCCCAGTTGTCTCCGTGAGGCGCCGCCACGGGTACGCACGACTCAGGTGCGCTCGATGCGCATCAGCAGACGACGGAGGTCCTCGTTGACGCTGGCGAGCTGGGTGACGCCCTGCTCGTCCTGGAGTTGCTTGCGCAGCGTGGGCAGCGCCGTCTCTCGGACCTTCTTCGCCGCGTCCTGCGAGCCATCCAGCAGCCACCCCGTCGCGAGGATGAAGGCCAGCCGCACCTCCGTGTCGCGCTCTCCCAGCTTCGCGGCGAGCGCCGGCACATGCTCACCCGAGCCCGTGCGGCCCACTTCCAGCGCCGCGCGCTCCAGCATCGGCTTGCTCGCCTTGTCCATGCGCTTCACCCAGCAGCCCGCATCGCCCGAGCATGCCTGTCCCGCCTCCAGCAGCGCCGCATGTCCCGTCACGGTGTCCGCGCGCTTCTTGCCCAGCGCCGCCGCGTTGTCGCAGCCTTCCTCGCCCGTCGCCTTGCAGTCCGCCGCCGTGCGCGCCGGCTCCGCCGCGGCGATCTTCTGGAGCAGCGGCTGCTCGCGCGCGTCGCCCAGCATGGCCAGGCCCTTCACCGCGATTTCGCGCGAGTACCAGTCCCCCGTGCCAGCCGCCTTCTCCAGCGCGGGCAGCGCGTCGCGTCCACCCAGGCGCACCAGCGCGCGCACGTACGCGTCACGCACCGTCGGGTCCGTCTCCAACACCAGCGTGGTCAGCGGCTTCACCGCCTCCGGCGCCCGCAGCCGCCCCAGCGCGTCCGCCGCCTGCATCCGCACCAGCGACTGAATCTGCACGTCCGAATGCGAGAACGTCAGCAGCTTGAGCAGCGGCTCCACCGCGCGCTTCTCGCGCAAGTCGCCCAGCACCGTCGCCGCCTTCATGGGGTAGCTGGCCGGGTTGACGCCGTTCGTCTTCGCCCACGCGAGCAGCTCCGAGTCCCGCCCCTCCAGCGCCGGCAGCAGCGCATCCGCCGCCGGCTGCCCCAACTGGTACAGCGCGAAGCTGCTCTCCACGTAGAAGGACTTGCCCTTGCGCTCCTTCGTCAGCATCCGGATGAGCGCGGGCGCCGCGCGGCCGTCACCGATGTGGCCCAGCGCCTCGATGGCCTTCTTGTTGAGGAAGGGCTCCACGCCCTCGTCCGTGGCCAGCGCGATGAGCGGCTCCACCGCCTCCTTCGCCTTCATCGCCCCCAGGACCTGGATGGCTTCGATGCGCGCATACGTGTCCTTCGCGCGCAGCAACGGCACCAGCGCGGGCACCGCGCGCACGTCGCCAATCTCGCCGAGCGCCGTCACCATCGCCTTGTTGGCCAGCTGCGCGGACATGTCCCCCGCCGCCGGGTCGATGGCCGCGGACAGCGCCTCCACCGACGAGGCGTGGTGCACGTCGCCAATCGCCCGGGCCAGCGCCGCCTTCACCTCCGGCTTGCGCTCCTGTCCCAGCGCCTCGTGCAGCATGGGCAGGAACGTCTCGTTCACCTTCGTCTTCGTGCGCATCGCCTCGATGAGCCGGACCCTGTCTTCCGCGCGCCGCGTCTGTTGCAACGTCCCCTGCCAGTACTCGGGCGTGTTGGGGTCCGATTTGCACCCGGTGAGACAGAGGATTGCTGCGGCAACACACCACGCTGCGATGGGGCGGCTCATGCAGGCTCCTGGACGTCTGCGGGGTAGTCCTGACCGCCGTCGTAAACCTCCTGTCACGAAGGAAGCAAATCGCCCGCGTCACCTGGGGTACGCTGGTCAACGACATGTCCGACGACACTCACAATGCGTCGCGCCCGGGCTACACCCGCCGGACGTACCTGCTCGACCGGGAGTTCCAGCTCAAGTACATCCTTCTGCTGGCCGGCATGGGCGCGGGCAGCATGGGGGTGTTCGGACTGCTGGCCCACCGCCTCCACGTCTCCTCCGTGAGCGCGGGCGTGGACGGCGGGCAATCGCTCCTTTGGCTCACCGCGTTGGGCTCCGCGGGGATGGGTGTGCTGCTGGGCCTGTTCGGGCTGCTCTTCACCCACCGGGTCGCCGGCCCCGTGCACGTGATGAGCCTCTATGTCGCGGCGCTGGCCGCCGGGCGCTATCCCCGGCTGCGCCCGCTGCGGAAGAAGGATGAGCTGAAGCGCTTCTTTGACAGGTTCAGCGAGGCGGTGGATCGCATCCGCCAGCGAGAGGCCGACGAGGCATATGCCCTGGAGGTGGCGCTGGCCGCGCTCAAGCCCGTGGCCACCACTCCCGAGGCCCGCGAGGCGCTGGAGACGCTGAACCAACTGCACACGCGCAAACGTCAAGCAGTGGACAATCCCACCGGGGGCACCTTCAAGTCCGTGGCTTGAAGCGTCGCCGCAGGAGAACCGCAACACCATGAGCAGACCCCGCATCATCTTCATGGGCACGCCCGACTTCGCCGTGTCCTCGCTCGAAGCCTGCTTCGATTTGGGCGAAGTCGTGGCCGTCGTCACCCAGCCGGACAAGCCCAAGGGCCGGGGCAACACGCTGACGGCGCCGCCCGTGAAGGAGCTGGCGCTGGCGCGAGGCGTGCCCGTGTTCCAGCCCGTCAAGCTGCGCACCCCTCCGTTCGCCGAGGAGCTGCGCCGCTTCGAAGCCGACGTGTGCGTGGTGACGGCCTACGGCCGCATCCTCCCCAAGGACCTCCTCGACCTGCCCAAGAAGGGCTGCGTCAACGTGCACGGCTCGCTCCTGCCGCGCTTCCGGGGCGCCGCGCCGATTCAATGGTCGATTGCCTACGGTGACACGGAGACAGGTGTCACCCTGATGGTGATGGACGAGGGCCTGGACACCGGCCCCATGCTCGCCATGAAGCGGCTGCCCATCGGCCCGGAGGACACGAGCGCGACGATGTACCCGAAGCTCGCGGCGCTGGGCGGAGAGCTGCTGCGCGAGTCGCTGCCGGCGTACCTGAGTGGTGAGCTGAAGCCCGTGGCCCAGCCCTCCGAGGGCATGGTGCTGGCGCCCATCATCGAGAAGGACGAGGGGAAGCTGGACTTCACCCGTCCCGCCATCGCGCTGGAGCGGAGGTTGCGCGCCTTCACGCCGTGGCCCGGGGCGTTCACCACGCTGGGCGGCAAGCTGGTGAAGGTGCACCGCGTGCGCGTGGCGGAGGGTCAGGGCACGCCGGGCACGGTGCTGGCGTCGGGGCCGGAGGGGCTGGAGGTGGCGTGTGGCGAGGGCTCGCTCGTGCTGCTGGACATCCAGCCAGAGGGCAAGCGGGTGATGAAGGCGGCGGAGTTCCTCATGGGCCACAAGCTGGCCGTGGGCAGCCAACCGTTCGGCACGTAGAGGATATGTCGCGGACGGGACGCGCTTTTTCGAGTACAGGCGGATGGGCATGAGACTGCTGGTGTTGCATGGGCCGAACCTGAATCTGCTGGGTGTGCGCGACGGCACGCGTGGGTTGTCGGACCTGGATGTCGCGTTGCGCGCGCGGGCCAAGGAGCTGGGCCTGACGCTGAAAATCGTCCAGTCCAACCACGAGGGCGTGCTGCTGGACACGCTCGCCGCCGAGCGCGAGGCGGTGGAGGGCATCCTCATCAACCCCGCGAGCCTCTTCGGCTCGTACGCCCTCAAGGAAGGGCTGGAGGTGGTGGGCCTGCCCGCCATCGAAGTGCTGCTGCGTCCCCCGGCCCGTGAGTCCGTCGTCGGGGAGGCGTGTGTCCTCCAGGTGCACGGCGCCGGCGGCGGCTTCGAGCCCTACCTGGAAGCGCTGGACACCTTCGCCAGCGGCGTCTTCACGCCCGGCACCCCGGAGCCGAAGAAGTCCCTGGGCCGCAAGCAGGAGAGCGGTGCTCCAGCGGCGGCGAAGTCCTCGTCCTCCTCTTCGGGGAAGTCGATGGGCCGCAAGGGCGCCACCGAGACAGGGAGCGCGCTCGCGCGAGTCCCCGCGAAGCCGCTGGCGCTCCCGTCGGGGCAGGGCGCTTCGGGCTCCGGCAAGTCGATTGGACGCAAGCCGGCCGCCGCGAAGTCCGAGGACTCGGAGTCCTCCAAATCTGGCAAGACGCTGGGGCGCGGTTCCAAGTCGGTGGCGTCGACGACGGACCTGCTCACGCGGGTGCTGGTGCGCCAGAAGATTTCGGACCGGCTCTCCGGAAAGCTCACTGCTTCTGAGCTGTCCACCTGGGCGCGCTCGCGCTACGAGGCCATCCAAGGCGGCGCTCCCGCCGAGAATGGTCAGAGGGACTTGCTGGAAGACAGTCTCCAGCGCCTCACGCTGTCCCACCTCCCCGCGACAAGGCTCTCGGATGAGCAGCTCGTGGACCTGATGACTCGGCTCGACGAAGGATGAATCCCCGCGCACTCGCCATCCTCGTGCTGGCGCGCGTCCGAGCAACGGACGCCTATCTCAACGTGGTGCTCGACACGATGTTGTCGGAGTCACCTCCCAAGGACCCGCGTGACGCGGGGCTCGCCACGGAGCTCGCCTACGGCACCACGCGCCGGCAGCTCGCGCTGGACTACGCCATCACCCGCTTCGCCGACCGCAAGCTGGAGGCCATGGAGGACCGCGTGCTGGCGGCCCTGCGCATCGGCGCGTACCAGATATTCCACACCCGTGTGCCCGCGCGCGCCGCCGTGGCGGAGACGGTGCAGGCCCTGAAGGAAGTGGGGCTCGCCCGCGCCGCCGGCTTCACCAACGCCATCCTCCGCAAGCTCGCGGAGCTGCCCGCGCCGCCGCTGCCCTCGCCCACGGACATCGCCCACCACCTGTCCGTGCGAGAGAGTCATCCGCAGTGGCTGGTGGAGCGCTGGCTGCGCCAGTTCGGCCGCGAGCGCGCCGAGTCCATGCTGGTGGCGGACAACCAGTCCCCGCCCGTGGCGATTCGCGCCAACACGTCCAAGGTGACGCGCGACGCGTTGCTCACGCAGTTGCAGGAAGTGGGCGTGGACGCGAAGGCCGCGACGATTTCGCCCGTGGGCATCATCCTTCCGCCGGTGGGCCGCATCGAGGACGTGTACGGCTACTCGGAGGGGTTGTGGCAGGTGCAGGACGAGGCCGCCCAGCTCGTCGGCGTGTACGGCGCCATCCCCGACAACGCGCGCGTGCTCGACGTCTGCGCGGCGCCCGGCGGCAAGTCCTGTCACCAGGCGCAGTCGCACGACGTGGTCGCCGTGGACCTGCACGCCCACAAGCTGCGCAAGATTGAGTCGGAGGTGAAGCGCCTGGGCCTGACGTCGCGACTGAAGGCCTACGCGCACGACGCCACCGAGCCCTTCCCCGAAGCGTGGGGCGAGTTCCACGCGATGCTGGTGGACGCGCCGTGCTCGGGGTTGGGCACGCTGCGCAGACACCCGGAGCTGCGCTACCGCCGCAAGGAGGAGGACGTCTCCCGGCTGGCCACGCTCCAGCGGAAAATCCTGGAGAACTGCCAGGAGGCGGTGCCCGCGGGCGGACTGCTCGTCTACGCGGTGTGCACGCTGGAGCCGCAGGAGGGGCAGGACCAGGTGGAGATGTTCCTGCGCAGCCACCCGGAGTGGACGGCCGAGCCGCCCGTGCTGCCGGGCCTCAAGCTGCCGCTCACCCAGGCGTACTTGAGGACCCTGCCAGGTCCGGAGGGCTTCGACGGGTTCTTCGCCGCGCGCCTCCGGAAGATGTACTAGCGACGACTACGTATCCTCGGCGACCGGCAGGTTGGCGGCGGCCTTGAACGCCTCCAACACCGCCGCCGAGGCGCGGTCCAGGTACTTGCCCTTGCGGATGAGCAGGCCGATGGGGCGCGACACGGGCCCTTCGGCGAAGGGCTTGGCCACCAGCGAGCCGGCCTTCACCTCGCTCTGCGCCGTGGACACGGGGAGGATGGCGACGCCCAGGCCCATCTCCACCGCCCGCTTGATGGTCTCCACGTTGTCCATCTCCATCACCGGGTTGATGTCGATGTTCTTCTCGCGGAAGAGCCGGTCCAACGCCTTGCGCGTGGGCGCCTCGCGGTCGAACGCGATGAAGGGCACGCCGGACAGCGCGGTGAGGCTCACCTTCTGCTTGCTGGCGAAGGGGTGGTTGGGGGCGCAGACGATGGCGAGCTTGTCGTCGCGGAACGGGAGGATGTCCACGCCCGCGCGCGGCTGCGGATAGGCGACGATGCCAATCTCCGCCGCGCCCAGAATCACGTCGTCGTAGACCTGGTCATTGCGGCGGTAGTTCAGCCGCATGTTCACCTTGGGGTGCGCCTTGAGCAGCTGCTTCTGCACCGCGTTCAGCTCGTGCAGACCCACCGAGTAGATGGTGGACACGGTGCTGGTGCCGGCGACCTCCGTGGCCTGCTCGCGAATCTCCTGCTCCACCTCCGCGAAGCGCGCGAGAATCTCCTTGCACCCGCGGAACAGCCGCTCGCCCGCGGGCGTCGGCGTCACCTGCCGGGCGCTGCGCGACAGGAGCTTCTGCTCATAGCGGTTCTCCAGCGCGCGAATCTGCTGGCTGACCGCCGACTGAGTCACGTGGTTGAGCTGGGCCGCTCGCGAGAAGGAGCCGGTCTCCACCACGTCACAGAACATCTTCAGGGACTCGAGCTGCATGGGCCGCTCCTACTCCCAACCTAATGGTCAGGCCACTATTAATTAGCCTTCCTACGTCACTCCGCCAAATGCGCTAACCCCTCGGGTTGGCCGGCTGTCGGGCAGAGGAAGCGGGAGGGGCCTTGGGTGGCGGGGCCGCCCGGGGGCGTCAGGGTGCTTCGGGAGGGGGAAGCATCCGCCGGCGCACCAGGACGAAGAGGGCGGCGGCCAGGGCCACCAGCGCGCCGCCGAAGCGCGTCTGGAAGCGGCCCATCTCGTGGCTGGCCTGCTGGAGCAGCTCGCACTCGGGGCCGGAGAGCTGGGTGCAGTCCAGGGTGCCGAAGGTGCCCTTGAGGCCGGCGGCGAGCAGCCCGAGGCCCCCCAGGAAC
>NZ_JABXEM010000025.1:0-62175 GCF_013372595.1 Myxococcus sp. AM011 | reverse complement strand
CGCCCGAGTTCGCCTGGGAGGGCTCCGGCATCGCCGTGGCTCGGGAGCGCATGGCCCTCACGGAGCAGGTCCGCCCGCATCGGGTCGCCGTGAGCTCGTTCGGCATGAGTGGTGTGAATGCCCACGCGCTCCTCGAAGCGCATCGGGAGGACGCCTCGGCATCGACGGATGCGGGGCCCTACCTATTGCCTCTCTCGGCGCGCGGCGAGCCGGCCCTGAGGGAACTCGCCGGAGCCTGGTCGCGCCAGCTCTCGGAGCTCCGGGGCGTGAACCTCAGGGATGCCTGCTTCACGGCGGGCGCGGGACGCGCGCATCACGACCAGCGCCTCGCCTTCGTCGCCCAGACCCGCGAGGAGTTGCATGCGCTGCTGCGCCGCGCCTCCGAAGGGCGAGAGGGTGCGGGACTCTTCCAGGGCCGGCTCAAGGGCCCTGTGGGACGTGGCGTGGTCTTCGTCCTGGGGGATGACGCCTCCGTGGCCGCGAGGCTCATGCGGGCGGGCCAGGGGCAGGAGCCGTCCTTCCTTCGCCACGTCGCGCAGCTCGACGGCGTCTTCCGCCAGGTGGCGGGCCTGTCGGTGTTCGAGCATGTGGGTCGGCGCGAGGGCGATGCCGTGGTCCTCCTCGCCTGTCAGCTCGCGCTGGTGGAGATGTGGCGCTCCTTCGGCGTCGAGCCCTTCGCTGTCGCGGGTCATGGCACGGGAGCGCTGGCCGCCGCTGTCATCGCGGGCGTGATCACCGTGGAGGAGGCGGCCCGGAGCGTCCTCGGGCTCGCGCATCCACAGCCGATTCCCGCCCGGCCGGCGAAGTGCCCCTTCTTCTCCTTCTCCGAGGAAGAGTGGCTCGATGCGGGTGCCGAAGGGACGACTGGGGACCTGACGAACCGGGACGTTCCCGAGGTGGACCTGTCCGCCGAGCATTTGATGGAGCGGAGTGCCTCGGTCTACCTGGAGCTGGGGTGTGAGGCCTCGCTCGGTGAGGCGTTGGAGGCCGCGGCCCAGCGACGGGGCAGGGACGTGCTCGTCCTGCACGCGGCTCCGGTGGACGGCGCGGATGCCCGGCAGGTGCTGCTGACGCTCGCCGCGAGGCTCTACTGCGCTGGCGTCCCTCTCCGATTCGAGAACCTCTTCCCCGAGGGAAAGAAGGTCGTCGCTCCGACCTATCCCTGGCAGCGCGAGCGCTTCTGGTGGGACGGTGCGCGGGAGTCCGCGAAGGCGTCGCCCGTGGCCGTCATCGACACCGCCGCATGCGAGGGGCTGTTCCACGAACTCTCTTGGAGCCCTCGCGAGTCGGCGCGCGGGCAGGTCCGGCTGGATGGCGCGTGGCTCGTCATCGCCGAGGAGCCGGAGGCCACGGTGGCGCTCCGTGACGGACTGGCCGAGGCGGGTGGCGAGGTGGCGCTGGCGTGTCCAGGCGCGTCCTACGAGCGCGTGTCCGCTCGCGACTACCGCCTCGACTTCACCCAGGCCGCATCCTTCTCCCGGCTGCTTGGCGAACTGGCCTCGGCGAGCCGCGAACTTCGGGGCGTCCTCTTCGTGGCGCGCACCGGGAATCCCGAGACGCTCGACGCCTTGAGCCGTGGCGTTCGGAGCCAGGCCGTCGCCGTGACGTCGCTCGTCCAGGCCCTGGCTCGCACGACGCTGGGGAGGACTCCACGGCTGTACCTCATCACCCGGGGAGCGCAGGCCGCGGGCGGAGACTCGGAGTCGGTGTCGCTCCTGGGCGCCTCCCTCTGGGGGCTCGGACGGGTCATCGCCTACGAGCACCCCGAGCTTCGGTGTACGCGAATCGATGTCGACCCTGTGTCGAGTGTGGAGTCGTCGCGCGCGCTCGTCGATGAACTCGGGCGCGCTTCTTCCACCGACGCGGAGGACGACGAGGTCGCGCTGCGCGGGGACAGACGGCTGGTCCCGAAGCTCACCCAGGGACGTCGGACTCCCGGGAGCACGACGTCATTCCGTCCCCGGGCGGATCGCACGTACCTCATCACCGGTGGACTTGGCGGAATCGGGCTCCAACTGGCCACGTGGCTGGTGGACCAGGGCGCGCGTCACCTCGCGCTGTGCGGTCGGATGGGAGAGACCTCTGAAGCGCGTCGGGCCCTGGCGCCGCTGCGGGCCTCGGGAGCGACGGTGGAGGTCTTCCGCGTCGATGTGAGCCAATCGGAAGCCGTTGCTGACCTGCTGCGGGCCGTTCGGAGTGGAGGACCTCCGCTGGGCGGGCTCTTCCATTGCGCGGGCGTGCTGGCCGACGGCTCCCTGCTTCAACTGGAGCCCCGGAGCTTCGACACCGTCATGGAACCCAAGGTGGACGGAGCCTGGAACCTTCATGCGCTCGCCACGGATGCCTCGGTGGAGCAGTTCGTCCTGTTCTCGTCGACCGCGGCGTTGATCGGTGCTCCGGGGCAGGGCAACTACGCCGCGGCGAACGCCTTCCTCGACGCTCTGGCCCGTCTCCGGCGCGCGCAAGGGCTGCCCGCCATCAGCCTCCAGTGGGGAAGCTGGGGAGAGGTCGGCATGGCCGCCGCTGACGCCCGGCGCGGTGCGCGACTCGCGGAACACGGCATGGCGCCCATGTCCGTCGAAGAGGCCTTGTCCGCCATGGCCCTCACGCTCGCCGATGCTCCCGTGGCCCGCGGCATCGCTCGCTTCGATGTGGAGCGCTGGAGAAACAGCCACCCGTCCGTGGCGGGTTCATCCCTGTTCCGTGCGCGGGTCCCCAGTCCACTCACGGTCGTCGCCGAGGACGCGCCTCGCAAGCTCCGGGAGGTGCTGCTCTCACTGGAGGGCTCCTCGCGTTCCCGCATGCTGGAGGCCCGGCTCAAGGAGATGGTGGGCAAGGTCAGTCGCCTGGAGCCCGAGCGCCTCTCCGCGACGGACTCGTTCGACGCGCTGGGCTTCGATTCCATCATGGCGTTGGAGCTGCGCGACCTGGTCATGGGCGAGCTCGACGTAGGGCTGCCGCTCAAGAGCTTCGTGGATGCGCGCTCCATCGCGCACGTGGCGGCCGAGTTGCTGGAGAAGCTCGCCGTCGCCAGCGTGATGGGCGGGGTGTCCCCGGAGCGGACCGACACGAAGCGGGTCCTGCTATGACGCTGGCCGAACTCCTTCAGGCGCTGGCCGCGCACGGCATCAAGCTGAGCGTGGATGGCGAGCACCTGGCCGTCGACGCGCCGGACGGAGAGATTCCCGCGGGGCTGCGCGAACAGCTCGTGGAGAACAAGGCGGCGCTGCGGGCCCTCCTGTCGGAGCAGGGCGAGCCCCTGTCGGAGACGCCGGTGGAAGTGGTGCACCGGCCAGAGGAGCGGCACCTGCCGTTCCCCATGACCGAGCTTCAGCAGGCCTACAGCGTGGGGCGACAGGCCGAGCTGGAGATGAACGCGTCGATGCACGCGTACAACGAGCTCGACTGCCCCGCGCTCGACCTTTCGCGCTTCGAGGAGGCGTGGAACCAGGTCGTGGCTCGCCACGAGATGCTGCGCGCCGTGGAGGCCCCGGGCTTCCAGCAGCGGATCCTCCCCTTGGTCCCTCGCTACCGGTTGCCCGTCGAGGACCTGCGCGGGCGCGGTCAGGAGGAGGCCGAGGCGAGACTCGTCGCCATCCGCGAGCGGCTGTCCCAGCAGGTGCTCCCGCTCGACCAGTGGCCCCTGTTCGAACTGCGCGCGTGTCTGCTCGACGGCGACCGCGTGCGCCTCTTCATGAGCATCGATGGGACCTTCGTCGATGGGTACAGCTTCCAGATCCTCTACCGGGAGCTGGTGCACTTCTACCGGCACCCCGAGGTCGCCCCCTCTCCCGCGGACCTCACGCTGTCGTACCGGGACTATTCGCTGGCCGTGCACCACTCCCGAGGTGCCCGCTACGCGCGCTCGCTCGAATACTGGCGCGCGCGACTCCCGCACCTTCCTCCCGCACCGGACCTCCCGCTGGAGAAGGACCCTCGCACGCTCCGACGTCCTCGCTTCCGCCGCTGGTTCGCGCGCGTGGACGCCGAGGTGTGGCAGCGACTCAAGCAGCGGGCCCGGGCACGCCGGCTGACGGAGCCCGAGCTGCTGCTGGCCGCTTATGCGGAGGTCATCGCCCGTTGGAGCCGCAGCCCTCGCCTCACGCTCAACGTCCCGCACTTCAACCGGCTTCCCGTCCACCCGCAGGTCAACGACATCATCGGGACCTTCGCCAGCTTCACGTTGATTGAAGTGGACCACCGGCCGGAGCGCGGCTTCACCGAACGCGCGCTGGCGATTCGCGATCAGCTCCTCCTCGCGCTGGAGCACCGCGAGGTGAGCGGCGTCGATCTGTTGCGCGAGCTGTTCCGGGCCCAGGGGCGGATCTCCGGCGCCATCATGCCCGTGGTGATGACGAGCTTCGCCTCCCACTCCAGGAGCCGGGACTCGCATTGGGTGGACTTCCTGGCGGAGGCGTTCGGTGGGCTCGTCGAGGCCCTCACGCAGACGCCGCAGGTGTGGATCGATCTCCAGATTGTCTACCAGGGGGGCGGCGTCTTCCTGAACTGGGACGTGGCGGAGGAGCTGTTTCCGCCCGGCATGCTGGAGGACATGTTCAACGCCTTCCACGCGTTGATCCTCCGACTCGCGGAGGATGACGCGGCCTGGGAGCGCGCGGACCTGGACCTCCTGCCGGCGCGCCAACGCGAGCTGCTTGCCCGCGTCAACGACACGGCACGCCCGCTGAGTGGTGAACTGCTCCACTCCGGCTTCTTCCGGAACGCCGCCGCGCGTCCGGACGCGGTCGCCCTGGTCTCGGAGGGGAGCACGCTGAGCTACGGCGAACTGGCCCGGCGCGCCAACCGCCTGGGGCATGTGCTCCGCGAGAGGGGCGCCGCGCCCAATCAAGTGGTCGCGGTGGTGATGGAGAAGGGCTGGGAGCAGGTCGTCGCGGTGCTGGGCATCCTGAGCTCCGGCGCGGCCTACGTGCCCATCGACGCGGGCCTGCCGTTGGAGCGCCGCTCCTTCATGATGCGCAACAGCGGCGTCGAGCGAATCGTGACGCAGCCGAAGTTCGCCCGAGATGCCTGGCCGGACCATGTCCAGGTGCTGGTCCTCACTCCGGAGGCCTTCAGCGAGTACCCCGACGCGCCGTTGTCGACGGCGCAGCGACCCGAGGACCTCGCGCACATCCTCTACACGTCAGGCTCCACGGGCCAGCCCAACGGGGCGATGCTCACGCACGCGGGGATGGTCAACGCCATCGAGTGGACGAACCGGAAGTTCGGTGTCGGACCGGATGACCGACTCATCGCCCTGAGCGCGCTCCACCACGACTTCTCCGTCTACGACGTGTTCGGGACGCTGAGCGCGGGGGCGACGGTGGTGATGCCGGATGCGTCCCGGCGTCGGGACCCCTCGCATTGGGTCGAGCTGATGGCCCGTCACGGCGTCACGGTCTGGAGCACCGTGCCGGCGATGATGGAGATGCTGATGACGTACCTCGAAGGAGGCAACGTCCGGCTCTCGTGTCCGTTGCGGCTGGTGATGCTGGGCGGCGACTGGATTGCCGTCACGCTCCCCGGGCGCCTGCGGGCGCGCTTCGGTGGCGTGAGGGTGGTGAGCGTCGGAGGCCCGACCGAGACGTCACTGTGGAACATCACCCATCCGGTTGAAGAAGCGGACGAGCGCCGTCGCAGCATTCCGTACGGCAAGCCCATCGCCAACACCCGGTACTACGTGTTGGACGAGCGACTGGAGGAGCGGCCCCTCTGGGTGCCGGGTGAGCTGTGCTGCGCGGGCATCGGCGTGGCCCTGGGCTACATCGGCGCGGGGGCGGGTTCCCAGAAGTTCACCGTCCATCCGCGCACGGGCGAGCGCATCTACCGCACGGGAGACCTTGGACGCTACCTGCCCGATGGAACCATCGAGTTCCTCGGCCGCGTCGACTTCCAGCTCTCCATCCGGGGACAGCGCATCGAGCCCGGTGAAATCGAAGCGGCCCTGCTGCGGGAGCCGGGCATCCGCGCGGCCGTGGTGGGCGCCGTCGGTGAGCACCATGAGAAGCGGCTCGTCGCGTATGTCGTCCTCGCTGACGGGACGCGGGAACTCGACACGCGGCGGGTCCGCGAGTTCCTCTCGCGCACGCTTCCAGATCACATGGTGCCGGCGACGTACGTCGTCCTGGACGCCCTGCCGCTGACCCGAAACGCCAAGGTGGACCGACGGGCATTGCCCCACCCGGACCTGGTCTCCCAGGCGAAGCAGGACACCGCGTCGGGATCGGCCGTCGCCACCGGAGGCAGTGGCGAGGCCCGCGCGCTCCAGGACGCACTGTCGAAGGCCGTCGGGGCCGTGCTCGGTGTTCCCGCGGTCCATCCGGAGCGCAACTTCTTCGAGCTCGGCGCCAACTCCGTGCATCTCATCCAGCTCCACCTGCGAATCAAGCAGGAGCTGGGGCTCACCATCCCCGTCGTCGAGCTGTTCGGGAACCCGACTGTCCGCTCCCTTGCGATGCGGCTTGGTGCCCCTGGCGCCGCCGTGAAGCCCGTGCCCGTCGCCGAGGCACCTCGGAAGCAGGGGGACCGGGACATCGCCATCATCGGGATGAGCGGTCGCTTCCCCGGAGCCGCCACGCTCGACGCGTTCTGGAGCAACCTGGTGGGGGGCGTCGAGTCCGTCGGCACCTTCACCGATGAGGAACTGCTGGCCGCGGGCGTGAGCGAGAGCGCGTTCCGGGATCCCCGCTACGTCCGCGCCTCGGCGGTGATGGAGGGGTTCGACGCGTTCGATGCCGACTTCTTCTCCCTCACGCCCCGCGAGGCGCGCTCCCTGGACCCCCAGCAGCGCGTGTTCCTGGAGTGTGCCTGGGAGGCGCTCGAACATGCGGGCTACCCACCCAGCGCGTGTGACGCCGTCGTCGGGGTCTACGCCGGCAAGAGCGTCAGCCACTACCGTTATCCCTATCCGGACCTGACGCGGCCGATCAGCTTCTTCCAGGACCTCGTGTCCCAGGACAAGGACTTCCTGGCGACGCAGACCTCCTACAAGCTCGACCTGCGCGGGCCGAGCGTGAACCTCCAGACGGCGTGCTCGACGTCGCTCGTCTCCGTGTCGACGGCCTGCGATGCGCTGCTCGACGGACGCTGCGACATGGCGCTGGCGGGTGGGGTTGCCATCAAGGTCCCCCACAAGGTCGGCTACCTCTACGAAGAGGGCAGCATCTTCTCGGGAGATGGCCACTGCCGGCCGTTCGATTCCCGGGCCAACGGCACCCTCCCTGGAAGCGGGGCCGGCGTCGTGGTCCTCAAGCGCTTGAGCCAGGCGCTCGCCGACGGGGACCGCGTCCTCGCGGTCATCAAGGGCTCGGCCGTCAACAACGATGGGCACCGGAAGGTCGGCTTCATGGCGCCCGGTGTGGAGGGGCAGTTCGACGTCGTCCGGCGCGCGCACCAGCACGCGGGTGTCGACCCGCGGACCATCTCCTACGTCGAGGCGCATGGGACGGGGACCGCGATGGGCGACCCCATCGAGATCGCCGCGCTGACCCGGGCCTTTGGTGAGCAGACGGAGTCGCGGTCCTGTGGGCTGGGCTCGGTGAAGAGCAACATCGGACACCTGGACAGCGCGGCGGGAATCGCCGGGCTCATCAAGGTCGTGCTGTCCCTTCAGCACCGCACCCTGGCGCCCTCGCTCCACTTCGAGCAGCCGAACCCGCGCATCGACTTCGAGCACAGTCCCTTCTACGTGGTCGACAAGGCCATGCCCTGGAACGTGGCGAGCGGCCCGCGCCGCGCGGGAGTCAGCTCCTTCGGCATTGGCGGCACCAACGCCCATGTCGTGGTGGAAGAGGCTCCCGCGACACGGGAGGTGGAGGCCTCGGCGACGCGGAGGGACCGCTCCCGCCATGTCCTGACGCTCTCGGCGCGGAGCGACGCGGCGCTGCGCCAGCTCGCGGGCCAGTACCAGTCGCTGCTGGAGGGCACCGACGCGGCGCTCGCGGACGTGTGCTTCTCCGCGAACACCGGCCGGGTCGCTTTCGAGCATCGGCTCGCCATGGTTGCCTCGGAGCGCGGCGACATGGCCGCGTTGCTCGGCGCAGCGGCGAAGACGGAAGGGCGTCCGGGGATGGTGCACGGGGTGCTCGACCCGAAGCAGTCGCCGAAGGTCGCGTTCCTCTTTTCGGGGCAGGGCTCGCAGTACGTCGGGGCCGCTCGCGAGCTCTATCCGACGCATCCGGGCTTCCGCCGCCGCATCGATGCGTTCGATGCGCTGCTGCGCGGCGCCTGGACACAATCGCTCCACTCGGTGCTCTATCCGGAGCCGGGGCAGACCTCGCCCATCGACCAGTTCGACTACGC
This sequence comes from Myxococcus sp. AM011, assembly GCF_013372595.1. Lineage (NCBI taxonomy): Bacteria > Pseudomonadati > Myxococcota > Myxococcia > Myxococcales > Myxococcaceae > Myxococcus > Myxococcus sp. AM011. The sequence continues at coordinate 53,874 of NZ_JABXEM010000025.1, read as the reverse complement.
CCAGCCGGTGCTCTTCGCGTTGGAGTACGCGCTGGCCGAGCTGTGGATGTCCTGGGGCATCCAGCCCGATGTCCTGCTCGGACACAGCACCGGAGAGCTGGCGGCGGCGTGCCTCGCCGGCGTGTTCAGCATCGAGGACGGGCTGAAGCTGGCGATTCATCGCGGACGCCTGATGCATCAGCTCCCCGAAGGCGGAAACCTCGCGGTCTCCACGGGGGAGGCAGAGGTCCGCGAGGTCCTGGCGGCAGGCGGTTGGAGCTGCTCCATCGCCGCGCTCAACGGCCCCGACAACGTGGTCGTCTCCGGTCCTCCCGGCGAGCTGCGAGAGGTGGCCTCGGCCCTGGAGTCGAGAGGCCTCAAGGTCCGGCGCCTGAACATTCCGCGCGCGGCCCACTCGGTCATGGTCGAGGCCATCCTCCCGGAGTTCCGGGCCGTCGCCGCCACGCTCACCTACGCGCGGCCCGCGATTCCCATGGTCTCCGGGATGACCGGCGAGCCCGTCACGGAGGCCATCGCCACGCCGGACTACTGGTGCAGCCAGCTCCGCGACCCGGTGCGCTTCGCGGAGGGCGTGGAGCGCCTGTATCGCGATGGGGCGAGGGTGTTCGTTGAGATAGGACCCAAGGCAACCCTGCTCGGCATGGCGGCGCGGTGCCTTCCAGAAGGGGCGTGCGCGTGGCTGCCGAGCCTGCGGTCGGAGGATGGCGGCTGGCAGCAGATGTTGGAGAGTCTGTCGGCCCTGTACGTGCGAGGCGCCCGGGTGGACTGGGCGGCTTTCGATGCGGGCTTCGCCCGGCGCAAGGTGGCGCTCCCCACGTATCCCTTCCAGCGCCAGCGGTACTGGGAGGAGGGGGCGGGGCTGCAGCGCCTTCATGGCGCGAGCGTCGCTCGGGAAGAGCATCCGCTGCTCGGCGCTCGGGTTCCGTTGGCCGTGCTCGGGGCCGACGCGCTGCTGTTCGAGACGACGCTGGGTCCCTCGACGCAGGCGTTCCTGGGACAGCACCGCGTCTTCGGGACGCCGACGCTGCCCGCCACCGCCTACGTCGAGATGGCGCTGGCCGGAGGTGCTCGGCTGCTGGGGACGAAGACGCCGCGGCTGGAGAACCTGTCCCTGCTCGCGGCGATGACGTTCCCTCAGGACGCCGGACGCAGGGTGCAGTGCGCGGTGAACAGGGGAGAGGCGGGCACGGCGACGGCGCGCATCTTCAGTCGCGCCATGGGTGACTCGGAGGGTGAGTGGATCCTCCATGCGACCGGGACACTCCGCGCCCCTCGCGACGGCGAGCTTGCCTCCATGGAGCCGGGGCACGACGCGGTGCTCGCGACGCTGCGGACCGCTCCGCTCATCCAGGACCCCTATCGAAGGGCGCGCGAGTCCGGCGTCGACTTCGGCGCGGAGTTCCAGGGCATCACCGAGCTGCGCCAACAGGGAGAGCAGGTCCTTGCCCGCATCGAGCGGCCCGCCATGCTCGGAGGCAACGGCGCCTTCATCGCGCACCCCGCGCTGCTGGATGCCTGTCTCCAGGTGGTGGGGGGCGCCTATCCAGACCCGAGCGCTTCCGAGCTCTATGTGCCGATGAACATCGAGAGCCTCGTGCTGTTCGGAGGACTCGACGAGCGGATGTGGAGTCACGCGGTGGTTCGGCCCGTGGACGCGACGCGGAAGCGTCTGCGCGCCGACGTCAGCGTCTTCGGAAGTGACGGGCGGCTGTGCGCGCGCGTCCTGGGAATGGAGCTCCAGCGGACGAGCCGGGAAGCCTTGAGCCCCGCGACACCGGCATCGTTGGACGGATGGCTCTATGAGCGCCGGTGGGAGCCGCTCGCGCTGGAGGCGACAGTTCCTGCTCCGTTCGAGACGGGTGGCGGACCGTGCCTGATTCTCGCGGACGAGCGCGGACTGGGACGTCAGCTCGCGCAAGCGCTCGAACGCGACGGACGAACGTGCTTCCTGGCGTTCCGCGGACAGACGCTTCGGACCCTCGACGACAAGCACTTCGAGTTGCCCGAGGACCCCGAGGCGCTCGCTGATGCCCTGCGGACACTGGGGCTTCCTGCTTCACTGTCGGACGTCATCCTGCTGTGGGGACTCGACGGCGCGGATGCCGAGGACCTGGACCCGGCGCACCTCGATTCGGACACCCTGCGTGGATGCGGGAGCGGACTCGGGCTGCTGCGCTACCTCATCGAGCGCGGATACTCCGAAGCGGTGTGGCTGGTCACCCGGGGAGCACAGGCCGTGGTCGCGGGGCAGCCACTTCCCGGGATTGCGCAGTCGCTGCTCTGGGGCATGGCACGACCTGTCGCCATCGAATCATCCGAGCTGGATGTCCGGTGCGTCGATCTCGATCCAAGCAGCGAGTCTGATGCTCAAGTGGAGGCGCTCGTCCGGGAGCTCCACGGTCGCTCCGAGGTAGCCGACAACCAGGTCGCCTTCCGTGGTGGCCGCCGCGTCGCGCGGCTGCGAAGGGTCGCGTCGCGCGAGGTGATGACTGCGTCCTCGATGCGAGTGGAGTCCGACTCCATCCGGGCTGATCGCAGCCAGCTCGTGGTGGGCGGACTCGGGCGGCTGGGGTTGCTGACGGCGGAGCTCCTGGCTCAGCGCGGCGCGCGGAGCCTCGTGCTGACGGGACGTGGCGCAGTGGGACTGGAGGCGACCGAGCGGCTGGCGCGCCTGCGTGCGCGAGGGGTGCGCGTCGAGTACCGACAGGTGGACGTCGCGGACGAGGCCGCGCTCGCGGCGCTGCTCCAGGAGATTTCGGACGACTTCGCGCCGCTGGGCGGCGTGTTCCACTCGGCGGGAGTGCTCGATGACGGAGTCCTGCGTCAGCAGCGCTGGGCCCGCTTCGAGAAGGTGCTGCGGCCCAAGGTGAAGGGCGCCTGGAACCTGCACCGCCAGACGGCGCATCTCGCCCTCGACCACTTCGTGTTGTTCTCGTCGGTGGCCTCGCTGGTCGGCTCCGCTGGACAGTCGAACCACTGCGCGGCGACGGCGTTCGAGGACGCGCTGGCGCACCACCGTCGCGCCAGCGGGCTGCCGGGGCTGAGCATCAACTGGGGCGTGTGGGCCGGTGACGCTGGCGCACGCGTGGACGTCGGCGCGCAATCCCACACCCCGGGCTGGGGTGTTCTCCCCGTGCAGCAGGGACTGCGGGCGCTCGAAGCGCTGCTCACGAGTCCTGTCGCCCAGGTGGGCGTCGCGGAGATCGACTGGGCGGTGTTCGGCGGCGGTCGCCCCGCGCCCTATGACGCCGAGTTGCGGGAGGCCGCGCGGGGGCGGACCGTGGAGCGCGCGCGCTTCCTGGAGACGCTCTCCCAGTCGCCCGTCATGCATCGCCGGAAGCTGCTGATGGACTACCTGCGTGAACAGGTGGCCTGGATTCGTGGCGCGGGCTCCGGCGCGTCGGTGGACCCGACGCAGGGCTTCAACGAGATGGGGATCGACTCCCTGGCGGCGTTGCAGCTCAAGAACCGACTCCAGAGCGGCTTCGGGCTCTCGCTGCCCGCCACCCTCGTCTTCAACTACCCCACCACCGAGAAGCTCGCGGAGCAGCTCGCCACCGCGTTCATTCCCCTGGAGTTCGCCTCGCCCACCGTCGCGCGTCCCGAGGCACCGGACGTGGGCACGCCCGCACTGGAGAACCTGTCCGAAGCCCACCTCGCCCACATGCTCGATGAGCAACTCTCGAAGATGAACTAGGGGCCCGCCATGTCAGCCGAGGGAAACTACGGGGACTTGATGAAGCGCGCGCTCCTGAAGCTCCAGGACGCACAGGCGCAGCTCGATGCCCACGCGCGGGAGCGGCACGAGGGCCTGGCGATCATCGGCATGGGCTGTCGGTTCCCGGGAGGTGCTTCGAGTCCCGATCGCTATTGGCGGTTGCTCCTCGAAGGCACCGACACCATCACCGAAGTCCCTCCCGAGCGGTGGGACGCGGACGCCTTCTACCATCCGGACCCGGACCAGCCCGGGAAGGTCTACTGCCGGTACGGCGGCTTCCTGGAAGACGTCGATCAGTTCGAGCCCCGGTTCTTCGGCATCTCTCCGCGCGAGGCGGCGCGGATGGACCCTCAGCACCGGCTCCTGCTGGAGGTCGCCTGGGAGGCCCTGGAGCGCTCCGGGCGCAATCCGACGTCACTGCATGGAACCCGGACGGGCGTCTTCGTCGGGATGATGGGGCAGGACTACACGCAGATCGCCACCCAGTCCCCGGACCTCATCGACGCCCACACCGGGGCGGGCAATGGCGCGAGCGTCGCGTCGGGTCGGCTCTCGTACACGTTCGGCTTCCAGGGGCCCAGCCTCACGGTCGACACGGCTTGCTCCTCGTCGCTGGTCGCCGTCCACCTCGCGCTCCGCGGCCTGCGTCAGCGCGAGGTCGACTTCGCGCTGGTGGGCGGGGTGAACCTGGTGCTGTCGCCCGTCGCGACGCTGATTGAGTCGCGCGCGCACATGCTCGCCGCTGATGGTCGCTGCAAGACCTTCGATGCGGCGGCCAATGGGATTGGCAGGGGAGAGGGCTGCGGAGTCCTCGTCCTGCGGAGGCTCTCGGATGCCATCGCGGATGGGGACCCCATCGTCGCGGTGATTCGTGGCTCGGCGGTCAACCAGGATGGCCGGACCAGCGGGCTGACTGTTCCGAACGGGCTCGCCCAGCAGCAGGTCATCAAGGATGCCCTGCGGGATGCGCGGGTCGAAGCACCGCGCGTGGGCTACGTCGAAGCGCACGGGACCGGGACGGCGCTCGGTGACCCCATCGAGTTGGAGGCGCTCGGAGCGGTCTACGGCGACCGGACGACGCGGGAGCAGCCGCTGGTGGTGGGTTCGGTGAAGACGAACCTGGGCCACCTCGAAGGCGCGGCGGGCATCGCGGGGTTGATGAAGGCGGCCCTGTGTCTGGCGAACGAGGAGATTCCATCCCATCTCCACCTGCGGACCCCCACGCCTCACGTCGACTGGAGCCGGCTGTTCGTCGAGGTCCCCACCGAACGGCGCGGCTGGCAGGCGGCGGAGTCGCGCTTCGCTGCCGTGAGCTCGTTCGGTTTCTCGGGCACGAACGCGCACGTCATCCTGGAGTCAGCGCCGCGCCCGGAGCAGAGGCCTGCTCGGAGCCCCGCGCACCCCCTGCATTTGTTGACGCTCTCGGCCCGATCGGGCGGCAGCCTGCACCGGCTGGCGGAGTCGTTCGCGGACGAACTCGCGGGTGCGCGCAAGGACGCGCTCTCGGAGGTCTGCCACACGGCGAATGTCAGTCGAAGCTCGCATGAGGAGCGCGCGGCCTTCGTGGCCTCGACCTCCGAGGAGATGGCCTCCGCTCTTCGCGCCTTCGGTCGTGGTGAGTCCCGGTCCACCGGCACGTGGGTGGAGGGACAACGAGGCGCGGAGCCACCGCGCGTCGCATGGCTCTTCACCGGCCAGGGCGCCCAGTACGTGGGCATGGGGCGGGAGTTGTTCGACACGGAGCCGGGCTTCCGCCGCGACCTCCTCCGTTTCGAGGAGATCCTCCGGCCCCAGCTCGACCGGCCGCTGACCGAGGTGCTGTTCCAGGACGACGGCGGTGCCCTGAACGAGACCCGCTACACGCAGCCGGCCATCGTGGCGCTGGAGCTGGCGGTGGCCGGACTGTTGCGCTCGTGGGGCCTCCAGGCCGATGCGGTCCTGGGCCACAGCGTCGGCGAGTATGCGGCCGCCATCTTCGCCGGTGCCATGACTCCCGAGATGGGGCTCCCGCTCGTGGCCGAGCGCGCGCGACTGATGCAAGCGCTGCCCGAGCGTGGCGCGATGCTGGCCCTCTTCACCGACGAGGCACGCGCGCTCCGGGCCCTGGCGGGTCATGACCGGGTGACGCTCGCGGCCGTCAATGGGCCGCGGAACACGGTGGTCTCCGGAGCGGAGACGTCGCTCGCCGCCATCGCTCGCGAGCTGGCCGCCGAGGGCATCGAGAGCCAGCGCCTGAAGGTCTCCCATGCCTTCCACTCGCCGCTGATGCAGCCGATGTTGGAGGAGTTCGCGCGGGTGGCCGGGCGCGTGCGACTCCAGGCGCCCCAGGTGGCGCTCATCTCCAACCTCGACGGCGCCGAGGCGGGCGCTTCCTTCACGCTTCCGGACTACTGGGTCCGGCATGTCCGCGAGCCGGTCCGCTTCTCGGAAGGACTCCGCACGCTCGTCCAACGTGGGGTGCGCGTCTTCCTCGAAGTGGGGCCGAAGCCGGTCCTGTCGAACCTCGCGCGCGATGTGGTGGCCCCCGAAGCCGCTCTGTTTCTGGAGACGCTGCACCCCCGTCGCTCGAATTGGGCGGGGCTGCTTCGCGCCCTGTCGGAGCTCTACGTCCGTGGCGCACCGGTCGACTGGGAGCGCCTCGACGCCGGACGCGGGCGTATCGCTCTTCCGACCTATCCGTTCGAACGCCAGCGGCACTGGCTGGATGTGCCCGCGCCCTGGGCTCGTCCCGTGCGGTCCACGACGCACCCTCTGCTCGGCGCTCGTTGGGACTCCGCGGCGCTGCGGGAGGGCACCACGGTGTTCTCGCAGGAGTTGGAGGCCAAGGCTCTTCCACTCCTGGGTGACCACCGCGTGTACGGCAAGGCGGTGGTCCCCGCCGCGGCCTTCGTGGAGATGGTGGTCTCGGCCGCGGCCCAGGTGTCGGGCTCGGAGTCGATGACGCTGGAGGAAGTGACGCTCCACCATCCCCTCGTCCTGCCGGAGCAGCGGACGCGCGTCGTCCAGACGCTCCTGGAGGAGCAGGGCGCAGCGGGCTTCACGTGCACCGTGATGAGCCGGGAGGACGCTCGCCAGGAAGAGGGGAGTGGTGCGCGTCCCTCCTGGACCACCCACCTGACCTGTCGTGTCTCCGCGCTGAGCGCGACGCCGCCTCCTCGCGCGGAGCTGGAGGCGTGGCGCCAGGGCTGCCCCAGCCCCGTCGACCTCGAGGCTTTTTCCGAGGCGATTCGCCAACGCGGGCTCGACTACGGTCCCTCGCTGCGGGTGCTGTCGTCGCTCCAGCGGGGCCCCCACGCCGCATACTCCTCCAGCGAGGTGGAGGCGCGTGGCGTGAGCTACCGCGCCCATCCGGCCCTGCTCGATGCGTGCCTCCGGACGGCGGCCGCTGTCACTCCGCTGTCGTCAGACGACGCGTTGCTGCTCCCGGTCGCCATCCACCGACTCGACTTGTACCAACGACTGCCCGCACGACTCTGGACGCTCGCGACGCAACGCGCGGAGGTCGGAGCGACAGGACACCCCACCACGGACCTGACCCTGTGCGCCGATGACGGCACCGTGGTCGCGTCCCTCACGGGGCTCTCCGTCCGCAAGGCCGAGCGGGAGGTGTTGCTGCGCGGACTCGACGTGGACTGGCAGGAGTGGCTGTACCGCGTCACCTGGAGCCCGTGTCCCTCTCAGGACGAGCTGCGCCCGGTGGGCCAGCGTTGGGTCCTCTTCATCGGGGACGGGGGCTTCGGGGACGAACTGGCCTCGCTGCTCGAACAGCGGGGAGCCCGAGTCACTCTCGTGCGCAAGGGCCTGGCGTTCAGCAGTGGCTCCGACGGCATCCAGGTGGACCCCGCGATGCCCACCCACTTCGACCGCTTGTTCTCGGAGTGGGAAGGCACGCCGCCCCACGGTCTCATGTACCTGTGGGGCCTCGACGGGGGACCTGACTCGGAGGCTTCGCTGGAGGCAGCGCGGCTCTCGGGCTGCGTGGGCGCGCTGCATCTGGTGCAGGCCCTGTCGCGAGCCTCCTGGGCTCCCATGCCCCGGCTCATCATCGCGACCCGGGGGACCCAAGCGCTGCCCTCCGATGCCCAGGGGCCGCGCATCGCGCAGGCGCCGTTGTGGGGATTCGGGCAAGCGGTGGCGACCGAGCTGCCGGAGCTGCGATGCCATCGTGTCGACCTCCCCGGCGAGCCCGTTGCCGGCGAGGCCGAGGCGTTCGTCCGTGCGTGCGCGCTTTCCGAGCACGAGAACCAGGTCGCCGTGCGCGCAGGGGGGCTGTTCACCGCGCGACTGGAGCGCGCGCGCACTCGCGCGGCGACCCGCACGCTGGCGATCTCCCCGGAGGCGTCCTACCTGGTCGCCGGTGGCCTGGGGGGACTCGGGCTCCGACTCGCGGGCTGGCTCGCGGAACGGGGCGCACGGTACCTCGTCCTGCTGGGAAGGCATGGCCCTTCGGCGGAGGCCCAGCGGCAGCTCGACGCACTGGCGACGCGGGGCGTGCACGTGCGCGTGGCCCTCGCGGACCTCGCCTCGCACGAGGAGGTGGCGGCGGCCCTGGTCCAGCCGCGCGGCGCCCCGCCACTGCGAGGCATCTTCCACGCCGCGGGAGTCCTCCGCGATGGCACCCTGACCCATCAGACCGCTGAGAGCTTCCGCGAGGTGCTGGCACCCAAGGTCCAGGGCGCGTGGAACCTTCACGTGCTCAGCACCGGGATGGCGCTGGACTTCTTCGTCTGCTTCTCCTCGGCGGCCTCGCTCCTGGGGACTCCGGGCCAATCCAACTACGTCGCCGCGAACGCCTTCCTGGATGGACTTGCACACCTCCGGCACGCGCAGGGACGACCCGCGCTGACGCTCAACTGGGGCTCCTGGGCGGAGACGGGAATGGCCGCGCGGCTGGGCTCGGGGGCCGCGCGGTCGCCCGGTGCACTGGGGTTCGGGACGATTCCGGTGGAGCGCGGACTGGAGATCCTGGAGCGCCTCATGGGCGGAGCGAGCGCCTCGCTCGGTGTCTTCCCCGTCGACTGGTCGCGACTCGCGGAGCAGTGGCCGGGGTTGGCGCGTCAGGCCTTCTTCCAGGGACTGCTCGGTGGGGCGCCGCTCCAGCCGCGGTCGCCTGGCTTCCGCGCTCGACTGGAGGCGGCCGCGCCGAACCGGAGGTTGGAGCTGCTGCGTCAGCACGTGACGGAGCAGGTGTCACGGACGCTGGGGCTGGCGGAGTCGGAGCGGCTCTCGGGCAGCGAGCGGCTGTTCGACCTCGGCTTCGATTCGCTGCTGGCGGTGGAGCTCAAGAACCGGCTCGCGAGCAGCCTCGGCAAGAGCCTGCGCTCGACCCTGGTCTTCGACTTCCCCTCGGTGGGCGGGCTCGTCTCGCATCTCGCGGGAGAGCTGGGGCTGGGTGAGGACGCCCGGAAGCCCGTGGAGGACCCGACGCGAGACGACGCCCTGGTCGCTGAAATCCAGGCCCTGTCGGAAGCAGAACTCACCTCACTCATCGACCAGGAGCTGGTGAGCGCGCTCACCCGCTGAGGACCGGATGGCGAAACTACCGACACGCATCTCCGAGCTGCCGGCCGTCAAGCTCGCGTATCTCGCGAGCCAGCTCCGCGCCAAGAAGGACCTCCTGGCCGCGGAGCCGATCGCCGTCGTCGGCATGTCGTGCCGCTTCCCCGGCGGAGGCGAGCTGCCGGAGACGTTCTGGGAGTTCCTCCGCGACGGAGGAGATGCCACCCGAGAGGTGCCACCCGAGCGCTGGAACATCGATGAAATCTACGACCCCACGCCGGGAGCGCGGGGGAAGGTGTACACGCGCCGGGGCGCGTTCATCGAGAACGTCGACCTGTTCGACCCGACGTTCTTCGGCATCCCTCCGCGCGACGCGAAGGACATGGACCCGCAGCAGCGCATGCTGCTCGAGGAGTGCTGGCGAGCCCTCGAACGCGCGGGCATCCCCCCCGCGGGGCTCACCGGGAGCCGCACCGGCGTCTTCGTGGGGTTGATGCACAACGACTACAACGTGCTCGGCTTCACCGCGGGCGTGGAGATGCACTCCGCGTCCCTCAACTACCCCTCGATGGCGGCAGGGCGCATCGCCCACACGCTCGGCCTCCAGGGGCCCGCGCTCACGGTGGACACCGCGTGCTCTTCCTCCGCGGTCGCCATCCACCTCGCGTGTCAGAGCCTGCGCAACGACGAGAGCGACCTGGCCCTCGCGGGAGGCGTCAGCCTGAGCCTGTCGCCCCTCACCATGATGTTCGAGTGCCAGAACCGGATGCTGGCGGTCGACGGTCGCTGCAAGACCTTCGACGCGTCCGCGGATGGCTTCTCGCGCGGTGAGGGCTGCGGTGTCGTCGTGCTCATGCGCCTGTCGGACGCGCTGGCCCAGGGCAACCTCATCCTCGGCGTCATCCGGGGCTCGGCGCTCAACCACGATGGTCGCAGCAGCGGGTTGATGGTGCCGAACGGGCGCGCGCAGGAGCGCGTCATCCGCATGGCGCTGGAGGGCTGCGGCGTGGAGCCCGAGCAGATCAGCTACGTCGAGGCCCACGGCACGGGGACCTCGCTCGGCGACCCCATCGAGATGGAGGCGCTGCGTTCGGTCTTCGGCCGCAAGCCCACGCGAGGCACGCCGCTGTTCGTGGGCTCCGTGAAGACGAACATCGGGCACCTGGAGGCCGCCGCCGGAGTCTCGGGGCTCATCAAGGTGCTCCTGGCCCTCCAGAACGAGGCCATCCCCGCGCACCTCCACTTCTCGCGGCCGAACCCGAACATCCGCTGGGATGACCTGCCCGTGGTCATCCCCACCGCGCTGCGGCCCTGGCCCAGAGGCGAGCAGCGGCGGCTCGCGGGGCTCAGCAGCTTCGGCTTCAGCGGCACCAACGTGCACCTCGTCGTGGAAGAGGCGCCCGTCCTGCCCCGGCCCCCGGTGGAGCGCGAGCGCCCCATCCACCTGCTGACCCTGTCCGCGAAGACGGAGGCCGCCCTGGAGGCGCAGGTGGAGGTGCATGAGTCCGCTCTGTCGGATGACAACGTGGTTCTCGGGGACTGGTGCTTCACGGCCAACGTCGGCCGGTCCCACTTCGAGCATCGCGCGGCCGTCACGGGCGCCACCGCGGACGAACTCCGGACGGGCCTGTCGCGGCTGCGCGCCGAGAAGCCGCGTCCCCAGCGCGAGCCGCGACGGGGGACGGAGAGCCCGAAGCCGGTCTTCCTGTTCACGGGGCAGGGGTCGCTTCGTCCCGGAGTGGGCCGAGAGCTCGCCGAGACCTGGCCCGTGTTCCGCGCGGCGGTGCGGCGCTGTTCGAGCGCTCTCCTCGGGCTGATCGAGCCGCGGCTCGAGGACATCCTGCATGGCGAGGAGTCCGCCTCCCTGCTCGCGGACACGCGCTATGCCCAGCCCGCGCTCGTGGCGTTCGAGTTCGCGCTCTCGGAGCTGTGGACCTCCTGGGGAATCGTCCCGGGCGCGGTGGCCGGGCACAGCCTGGGCGAGTACGCGGCGGCCGTGGTCGCCGGGGTCCTCTCCATCGAGGACGCGCTGAAGCTGGTCGTCGAGCGCTCGCGGCTCATCCACGAGGCCCCGGGCGAGGGCGCGATGCTGGCCGTCAACGCGTCCCTGGAGTCGCTGACCCAGGAGCTCGCCGCGCGCTCCCATCTCATCTCCCTCGCGGCGATCAACGGCCCCGAGGACCTGGTCATCTCCGGGGACCGCGCGGCGATCTCCGAGGTCGCGGGGGAGCTCGCGCGCAAGGGCATCGCCTGCAAGCCGCTGCCCGTCACGCACGCCTTCCACTCTCCGCTGATGGACGCGGTGGTGGCGCCCTTCGAGGCGTGCTTCGACGGGGTGCCGCTCGCGGTGCCGCGAATCCCCTTCGTCTCCGCGCTGGAGGGCAGGCTCGTCGCGGAGGAGCTGACCCGGCCCGGGTACTGGTGCCGCCACCTGCGTGAGCCCGTCTCCTTCGCCGCGGCGCTGGAGGCCCTGCGCGAGCAGCAGCACCGGACGTTCCTCGAGGTGGGCCCCGCGCCGGTCCTCTCGGGCATCGGTCTGCGCGGCTTCCCGGACGCGGAGGAGCTGTGCTGGCTCCCGAGCCTGCGCCCCTCGTCCGGAGAGACGGCACAACTGCTCTCCACCCTGAGCGCGCTCTACGTGCGCGGCTTCGAGGCGGACTGGACCGCGTTCGATGCGCCCTTCGAGCGGCGGTCGGTCACGCTGCCGACGTATCCCTTCCGCCGCGAGCGCTATTGGATCGACTCCGCGACAGGCGGCTCCCCGGGCTCCATGTCGGAGCGGGGGACTGCTCGCGACAAGGTCCATCCGCTCGCGGGCGTACCGTTGTCCCTGGCGGGGACGAAGGAGCTGCGCTTCGCGGCGCGCTTGAGCGCCCGTGAGCCCTCGTTCCTCGCCGAGCACCGCGTCTTCGGAACGACGGTGCTGCCGGCCGCCTGCTACGTCGAGATGGCGCTGGGGGCCGCGCACTTCGCGGCGCGGTCGGAGCCGTTGTTCGATCTGCTCTCGTTCGAGCTGGAGCGCCCGCTCGTGCTCGGCGAGGGCTGTGACGTCCAGACGGTGCTGACGCCGGAGGCGGGGCGCACGCACTTCGAAATCCACGGTCAGGCCACGACGGGCACCGAGCGGGACTGGGCTCGCCTCGCCCACGGGTACATCGTGGAGCACCGCGAGTCCGCGCGCCCCGTCGACCTGGACGCCGAGCTGTTCGCGCGTTTGTCTCCGCCCCGTCCGGTCGACCCGTTCTACGAGCTGATGGCACGCCATGGCATCGAGTACGGTCCGTCGTTCCGGGCCATCGACGCGCTGAGGTTCGGCGAGAAGGCCTGTCTCGCCCATGTCCGGCTGCCCGACAGTCAGGTCGTCGGGATGGGCGAGTACCGGCTGCATCCGCTCATCCTCGATGCCTGCTTCCAGACAGTCGCCGCGCTGTTCATGGAGGAGGCGAAGGAGGCGACGGACCACCGGCAACGGATGCCGGTCGCCATCCAACGCCTGCGCTGGTTCAAGAAGCCCGGAAGCAGCGCCTGGGTGCATGCGCGCCACGACGGCCGCTCCTCCACCTCCGACGAGCTGCTGAGCATCGACCTGCGCATCCTCGGAGAAGGGGGAGAGGTCATCGCCGAGGTCGAGGGACTGCTGCTGAAGCGGATCGACCGGCGCGCGCTGATGACCTCGTTCTCCGACTCCGCGCGGGAGCTGCTCTTCGAGCTGGCGTGGCGTGAGCAAGAGGCACCCCGGGCGTGGACCCCACTTCCTCCCCAGCCCGGTCGCTGGCTGTTGCTCGCGGACTCGGGCGGCGTCGCGGAAGGGCTGAAGGAGCACGTCCTGCGCCACGGCGGGACGTGCGAGGTCGTGACACCGGGCCCGGGCTACGAGCGCTCCGAGCCGGGCCACGCCCGCATCGACCCGAACGACCCCGAGGGCTTCGCCAGACTCCTCCAGGCGCTGTCCGCGGAGGGCGCCGCGCCGACGACCGTCGTCTGTCTCTGGGGGCTCGACGAGCCGGGGACCACGGCGCTCTCGCCCGAGTCGCTGGCGGGTGCCACGGCGCGAAGCGCGACAGGCGTGCTCCACCTCGTCCAGGCCATGGCCCGCGCCACCTGGGCCCAGCGGCCCGCGCTGTGGCTGGTGACCCGAGGCGCCGTCGCGGCCACGCCGGGGGATGTCGTGGAGGGTCTCGCGCAGTCGACGCTCTGGGGGCTCGGCCGTGCCGCCGCCATCGAACACCCGGAGCTGGGCTGTCGGCTGGTGGACCTGGACGACGCGGAGGACGCGGCCTCGCGGTTGTTCGAGCGGATGGCCCGTGCGCCGGGGGAGAACATGTTGGCCCTGCGAGGCTCCCGGCTCCTCGCGGCCCGGCTCGTGCGGCCCGGTGCTCCGTCGAGCAGCGCCAGTCCGATGAGGATTCACGCCGACGGCGCGTATCTCATCACCGGAGGGCTGGGCGCCCTCGGGCTCGCCACCGCGGCGTGGCTGGTGGAGGCCGGGGCTCGCCAACTGGTCCTGGTTGGCCGCGGAGCGCCGGGCGAAGAGGCGAAGCTCCGACTCGACGAGCTGCGCGAGCGCGGCTGCGAAGTCTTGGTGGCGCGCGCCGATGTCTCACGCGCGGAAGACGTGCGGCGGCTCGTGGAGGAACTCACCGCGAGAGGCTCGCGGCTGCGGGGCATCTTCCACACCGCGGGCGTGCTGGAGGACGGCGTGTTCCTGCGGCAGGACCGGGAGCGTCTCGCGCGCGTGCTCGCGCCCAAGGTGCTGGGAGCGTGGAACCTGCACCAGGCGACGGTCGGGCTCCCGCTCGACCTCTTCGTCATGTACTCCTCCGCGGCGTCGCTCATCGGTGTCGCCGGGCAGGCCAACTACATGGCCGCCAACACCTTCCTGGATGCGCTGGCGCACCACCGGCGCGCGAAGGGGCTGCCCGCGCTCAGCGTCAACTGGGGGCCATGGGCCGGCGGAGGAATGGCCGAGAAGGCGCGGGGCAAGGGGCGCGCGTCGACAGCGGACGCCACCAGCCTTCCGCCCCAGCGCGCGCTGCGGATTCTCGAGGAGCTGCTGGGCCGGGAGGTCGCGCAGATGGGCGTGGTGCCCGTCAACCTCTCCTCGCTGGAGGCCACGCCCTCCACGGGACATGGCCCCCTGTTCTCCGAGCTGGCCATGCGTGAGCAGGCCCGCACCGCCGGCACGGCGCGGATGGTGGAGCTGTTGGAGGAGTTCAGGCGCGCGGATGGCACGCGTCGGCGCGGACTCCTGATGCACTACGTCCAGGGCCGCCTGGCACCCATGCTGGGCTTCACCCCGGAGCACGAGATGCTCCAGAAGAAGATCTCCCTGAACGAGATGGGGCTCGACTCGCTGCGCGCCGTCGAGCTGAAGAACCGCATGGGCCGGGAGCTGGGCGTGGATCTGCCCATGGCCCGCTTCATCGATGGAACCGGGGTCGCCGGAATCGTGGAGGCGCTGCACGAGCAACTGGAGCTCAGTGAGTTGCTCGCGCGTGTCCCCATTCCCTCCGCTCAGTCCGAGATCGAGGAGCTGACGCTATGAAAATGGGAGAGCTGCTCGCCGAGCTGAATCGGCGGGGCCTCGAGGTCTGGGCGGAAGGGGAGCACCTGAAGCTCCGAGGCCCGAAGGGGGCCGCGGGCGAGGACCTCCGGAAGGTGCTCGCCGAACACAAGCACGAGCTGCTGGCGCTGCTGCGAGAGCGGCACCGGGTGAACGAGGAGCGCCCCATCACCCCCGTCGCGCGCACGGGGCCGGCCCCGCTGTCCTACGGGCAGCAGCGGCTGTGGTTCCTCGACCGCCTCGAACCGGGAGGTGTCGCGTACAACCTGGTCATGCCCATGCGCGTCGAGGGGCACCTCGACGCCGTGCTCCTGGAGCGCTGCTTCGTCGAAATCGTCCGGCGCCACGAAATCCTCCGCACGCGCTACGCCGAGCAGCAGGGCGTCCCGGTCCAACTCGTCGACCCCGAGCCACGGCTCGAGTTCGTGGTGATGGACGAGACGGAGGTGTTCGCCTACGAGCCCGGGGGCACGGAGGAGTTCCTCCGCCGCGAGGGGGAGCGGCCCTTCGATTTGTCCGAGGGCCCTCTGACCCGCGTCCTCGTGATCGACCGGGGGCCGCGCGGCCAGTACGTCCAGGTCTGCCTGCATCACATCTCGGCGGATGTCTGGGCTCGGGGAATCCTCATCCGCGAGCTGATGACCCTCTACGGGGCCTTCGCTCAGGGGCAGCCCTCGCCGCTGCCGCCGCTGCCGCTCCAGTACTCCGACTTCGCCATCTGGCAGCGGAGCCATCTGCAGGGCGACGTTCGCCGCGACCTGGTGGACGCCTGGAAGCGACGCCTGTCCGGGATGCCTCCGCTGCTGGAACTCCCCGCGGATCGCCCGCGCCCCCGGGTGCAGACCTATGCGGGAGGGGAGGTCCACTTCGAGATGGGGCCTCCGCTCACCGAGGCCCTGAAGGCCCTGAGCCATGCGGCCAACGCCACGCCGTTCATGGGCATGCTGGGCGCCTTCTTCGTCCTGTTGCACCGGCTCACTGGACGGGAGGACCTGGTCCTCGGCGCCAACTCCATCAACCGGACCCGCACCGAGTTGGAGCCCCTGGTGGGCTTCTTCGTCGACAACCTGGTGATGCGCGTGGACCTCGGAGGCCGCCCGGGTTTCTCCACCGTGGTGGAGCGAGTCCGGGAGGTGGTGCTCGATGCGTTCGCGCATCAGGACCTGCCCTTCGACCTGCTTGTCGAGGAGCTGAAGCCCGCGAGAAACCCCGGCTACAACCCGCTGTTCCAGACCGTGTTCTCGTGGACGCGGGCACCCGGCGGGATTCCGGACCCGAGCGGGATGAAGATCCTCCCGCTCGAGTTCGAGACCACCACGTCCCGCTTCGACCTCAACCTCTTCGTGGAGGACCACGGAGACCGGCTCACGGTGCGGTTCGTGTTCAACCGGGGCCTCTTCGACCGGAGCACCCTCCAGCACTACTCGGACTGCTTCCAGGTGCTCCTCCAGGGGCTCCTCACAGAGCCCCAGCGGCCCGTGTCGGAACTCCCCCTGCTTCCGGCCGCCGACCGCGAGCGCATCCTCCGACAGTGGAACGACACGCGCGCTGAGGGAGGAGCCAGCGGGCAGTGTCTGCACGAGCTGTTCGAGGCCCACGCGGCGCGGACCCCGGACGCCTGCGCCCTTGTCGTGGGGCACTGGGAGCTGACCTACGGCGAACTGGACCAGCAAAGTGATCGGCTCGCGGTGTCGCTCCAGGCGCTGGGGGTGGGACCCGAGACGCGGGTCGGCGTCTGCATGGAGCGCTCGCCCGGGCTCATCGTGAGCCTGCTGGCGGTGCTCAAGGCGGGCGGCACGTTCCTCGCGCTCGACCCGGATGAGCCTCCCGCGCGACTGCGGCGCATCGTCGGCGATGCCCATCCTCGGGTGCTGCTCACCTCGGGTGCGCACCCGGAGCTGGAGGCCGTCGCGACGGTCCTCCACGTCGACACGTCGGGAGCACACTTCCCGGACGCCATCGGCAAGCGCCTGCGCCGGGACGTCACCC
This sequence comes from Myxococcus sp. AM011, assembly GCF_013372595.1. NCBI lineage: Bacteria > Pseudomonadati > Myxococcota > Myxococcia > Myxococcales > Myxococcaceae > Myxococcus > Myxococcus sp. AM011. The sequence continues at coordinate 37,105 of NZ_JABXEM010000025.1, read as the reverse complement.
CCGACCACCTCGCCTACGTCCTCTACACCTCCGGTTCGACGGGCCAGCCGAAGGGCACGGAGGTGACGCACCGGAGCATCGTCAACTACCTGAAGTGGAGCGTGGAGGCGTACCGGCTCGACGAGGGCACGGGGAGCCCGGTGCTCGGGTCCATCAGCTTCGACGGCACGCTGACGAGCCTCTTCGCCCCGCTCATCTCGGGACGCGCCCTGTTCCTGCTTCCACGGGGACAGGAGCTGGACCTGTTGTCCTCCAGGGACTACCTCGAGCAGGGCTTCAGCTTCATCAAGCTGACGCCCTCCCACCTGCGGGCGTTCGACGGCCTGGGGCGACTCCGGGAGGTGCTCGAGCGGACCCACGCAGTCGTGCTCGGTGGCGAGGGCCTTCATGGCGGAGACCTGGAGACGTGGCGCGAGCAGCGCCTCTCCGCGCGCATCATCAACGAATACGGCCCGACCGAGGCCGCCGTGGCGTGCTGCTTCCACGAGGTGTCCACGGGAGGAGGACCGCTCCCCGAGCGCATCCCCATCGGCAGGCCCATCCCCAACACCCAGTTGTATGTCCTGGACCGGCAGGGACAGCCGGTGCCCGTCGGCGTGTCGGGTGAGCTGCACATCGGCGGCGCGGGGCTGGCCAGGGGATATCTGGGGCGTCCGGACCTGACGGCCGAGCGCTTCGTCCCCAACCCCTTCGCGAGCGAGTCTTCTGGCCAGGAGGGGACGCGGCTCTATCGCACGGGAGATCTGGCCCGGTACCTCCCGGACGGCACGCTCGAGTTCCTGGGTCGCCTGGACGACCAGCTCAAGATTCGCGGCCACCGCGTCGAGGCGGGAGAGGTGGAGGCCGCCCTCGCGCGGCACCCGCAGGTCATCCACGCCGCCGTGGTGTTGCAGCGCGCTCCGGGCCAGGAGCCCCGCCTTGTCGCCTACGTCCAGCCCGCGGATCCACGCATCCCCGCTGGCAGGGAGGCCCTGGAGGCAGCGGTGCGCGAGTTCCTCCAGGAGCAGCTCCCCGAATACATGCGGCCGTCGGTCCTCCTCGTCCTCGACGCGCTGCCACTCACGTCCAGCGGCAAGGTCGACCGCAAGGCCCTTCCTCCACCGCCCACCGGGAGGCGGGAGAGCGGGCTCGCGGTGCGCGGCGCGGGGGCGCTGAGCGACACGGAGCGAAAGCTCCAAGGCCTCTTCAGCGAGGTGCTCGGTCTCGACGCCGTGGCGCCCGGCGCGAGCTTCTTCGACCTGGGAGGGCACTCGCTGCTGGCCATCACCCTCATCGCGCGCATCCGAAGCGTCCTGGATGTGGAGGTCCCCCTCAACGAGATCTTCGAGCGGCCCTCGGTGGAGGGGCTGGCCCGGTGGATCGACGCGCAAGTCGGCGCGGTGGCCTTGCGACTGCCTGACGGCGTGGTGGCGCTGAAGCCGCGAGGAAGCAACCCGCCGCTGTTCATCGCCCCTCCCTCCGCGGGCAATCCGGCTGTCTATGTCTCCCTCACCCGTCACCTGAGTCCCGAGCAGCCCGTCTTCGGCTTCCAGATGCCGGGCCTGATGGACGACGGCGTCCCCAGGGCCACGATCGAGGAGACGGCGGCGCACTACGTGGACGTCATGCGACAGCTCCAGCCGCAGGGGCCCTATCGCATCGCGGGGTGGTCCTTCGGGGGCATCGTCGTGTGCGAGATGGCGCGCCAGCTGGAGGCCCGAGGAGAACAGGTCGCGTTGCTCGGCCTGATTGATGGCGCCTCGCTCGACCGCAAGGCCGCGCAGGACAGCCAGGACCTCCGGCAGGCGGTCTCCACGGGCTCGCAGCTCGTGAAGGTGCTGGTGGAGACCCCGCTTCCGCGCGACTACGAGAACCTGAAGCTCGTGGGCGAGTGGATGGGAATCAGCCTGCCCGAGACTCCCAAGGACCTCTGGCGCAAGGACTCGGGCGGGCGGCGCACCTACCTGCGCAGATTCATCAAGGACGTGGCGCGCACGGCCCGCAACATGCTGGTCACCCTGCGGGCCGAGCGCTCCTACACCTTCACCTCGTATGGCGGCCGCGCCACCCTCTTCAGGGCCGCGCCTCCGAGTGAAGGAAGGGATTCACTCGTCGACAGCGTGCGCAGGTTCGCCCCCAATGGCATGCAAGTCATTACAGTCCCCGGCAATCACATGACGCTCATCATGGAAGAGAAGAATGCCGCGGTGCTGGCTTCACGGCTTCAACAGTGCCTGGACGCGGTTGCTTCCGGGATGCCAATGCAAGACACCCCTCGGGCGCTGTTGCCCGCGAACGGGTGGAACGCGCAGTTCTCGAAGGAGGTCGCGTGATGCCGCATCGAATCCTGTCAATGGATGGTTCCTCCATCTCCGGTGGAGAGGGATATGTCACCACTGGGATGCTCGGAGCGCTTCGGCAGACGCTCGACTCAGGAGGCGACCGACGAACCCTGCTCAATCAGGTGGACCTCTTCGTCGGCACCTCCGCGGGTTCCTTCAACGCGGCCTTCTTCGCCAGCGAGGCGGACCCCGACAGCGCCTTCGACAAGAGCCTCCAGTTCTGGGGCGAGGCCGTCGCGATGAACCGGAAGGGCGTGTCCCTGGGACGCTCCCTGCGGGCGCTGGCTGGCGCCAGCTCGTTCCTCGACTCGAACTACATGCGCGACTTCCTGGGCGGCTACTTCGGGATGACGACGCGGCTGGGAGACCTCAAGCGCAAGGTCGTGATTCCGAGCTTCCAGCTCGATGGGCATCGCAAGGGCGTGCGGACCTGGAAGTCGAAGATCTTCCACAACACGGGCCCGGACAATGACCCCGACCTCAACGAGTTGCTCATCGACGTCCTGATGCGCAGCGGGTCGCCTCCGCTCTCCTATCCCATCTATCAAGGGCTCAAGGACCAGGGCAGCGGCTACGTGGATGGCGGGCTCTACGCCAACAATCCCTCGCTCGTGGGACTGGCGCAGGCCATCAACAACATGTCCCGTCCGAACAAGCACGAGCAGGTGGACACGCTGGCGACCGAGCCGCCCAGCCTGGACTCCATCCTGGTGCTGTCATTGGGCAACGGCATCATGTCCACCTATCTCGCGCCGACCTTCCGCGCCGGAGAGGCCAACTGGGGCTTCGCCCGGTGGCTCCTGGACTCAAAAGACTTGATGGTGCTGGTGAAGATGTTGCTGGAGGCGGGCTCGGACGCGGTGAACTACCAGTGCCGAATGATTCTCCGGAAGAAGTACTTCCGGCTGAACCCCATCGTCGAGCAGCGGATCTCCGCCTATGACTTGCAGCAGGTGGGGACGGCGCTCGTCCAGATGCTGAGCCAGCAGTCCACCATGGACCAGCTCCAGCGAACGCAGCACTGGCTCGAGAAGTCTGGCTGGCTGGGGGATTCGCAGCAGGGCGCGCAGCCCTCACAGGTCGGGACCTGATGTGCGGGGGAGCACGAGCGTGGCCAGCCAATGGAGAGGTGAGCTGAGATGACCCGGATCCTCCTTGTCTCGGGAAGCGGCGGCGTGGGCAAGACGACGGTGGCGGCGACGACGGGCCTGGCGGCCTCGCGTCGGGGCCTGCGCACGCTGGTCCTCTCCTTCGACTCGACCCGGGACTTGAGTGCCTCCTTTGGCCTGGAGGTGCCGGTGCTCCCGGGGGCCAGCGGCCTGCCCGTTCGCCTCAATGACCATCTGCACCTCCAGGAGTTGGATGTCCCATCGGAGCTTCAGCGCCGCTGGAGCGAAGGCCGTGGCGAAGTGGCCGCGCTCCTGGGCGGTGGGCTGGAGGACGTGACGGCGGAGGAGGTGGCGCTCACCCCGGGGCTGGACGCGCTGCTGGCGCTCCTCGTGCTCGGCGATTACCTTCGTGCGCGGACGTACGAGTTCATCATCATTGATGGGCCTGGCACGGGGGACGCGCTGCGCTTCGTCGGCGGCGCGGACGCCGTGAGCTGGTATGCGCGCAGGTCGAGGGCACCGGAGCAGAGTGCTCGGAGGGCGAGGCCCTCGCGCACGAACCCCGACGTGCTCCACGGGGCCAGTGACAAGCTGATGGACGTGGGCGCGCTGCTGCGCGACCCCACCGTGACGACCCTGCGGCTGGTGACCACCCATGACAGCCGGGCCGAGCAGGCCACGAGGCGCGCCTGCACGGCGTTCAGCCTGCAAGGCATTGCCCTGGATGGTATCGTCCTCAATCGCCTCGTGCCGGCGGGGACGGACGAGGTCCTGGAGCGGCACCCCGCTGTCGAAAACCTCCAGCGCCTCGTCGGCCCCATCCCCGTGACAGGGATTGCACTCCAGGCAGGGGAGGTCGTGGGAGAGGGGACGCTCGAGGCCTTCTCGACGCTGCTCTATCGAGGCGAAGACCCGTCGCGACTCATGGTCATCCATTCCGCGCATGGGATTGGAAAGGATGCCGTGGATGTGTACAGGCTGGAGGTCAAGCTGCCCTTCGTGAGCAAGGAAGAGGTCACTCTCTCCCGGCGCGAGGCGGAGCTCGTCATCCAGGTAGGTGCCTTCCGCCGCAATCTCCTGCTCCCCAGGATGGTTGCGCCGCTCGCCACTGTCGGGGCGAGCATGGATGGCGACAAACTTGTCGTTGAGTTCAAGAAAGAGAGGGTTTGAAAATGACCTGGCAGAAAAAGCGTTTGCCGAAGGGCTTCTTCCGGCTCGAGACCCAGCCCGAGGAAGGGGCCAAGGTCGCCGAGGTCGTCGACGCCGTGATTCCAGGAGGAAAAGGCTTCATCCAGCAGCTCTTCCGCGCGAAGAGGGACGTGCTGCAGGCGGTCTCCCACCTGCTCCAGGCGCAGATTCACGAACTGGAGCACATCGACTCGGCGATCCAGGCGGGGGCACCGCTCAGCCCCCGCATGATGACCATCAAGCAGTTGATGGATGAGGCCAGCGCGAAGCTCCGCGCGTCCAAGGGCGCTCCCCCCCACGAACCTCCGGCGCACGACCACGCCAGCGCCCCGGGCAATCCCACACACGGCGTCGCGGGAAGCGCCAGGAGCACGGAAGCGGGGCCGGGCAGCCGCCCCGGGCCCACCGGCCCAGAGAGAATCAAGCCCACCTAGTCCGGGTCATCCGCGTCGTACATCCACGGTTTTCCTCGCCACGAGGGTGGGCGCTGTCCCGCCACGGGTGAGGTGTCGTCGAGAGGCGGTCTCATGGAGCAGGACGGACAGGGACGTATCCTCGCGGAGCGACTCGCCGCGCTTTCGCCCGAGCGGCGGGCGTTGCTGGAGCTGGCGCTGAAGGGGCCACGGGCTCCGGCCCCTCGCGCGCCGGGCCCGCGTCCTTCCATGCGCGAGGTGCTCCAGGAGGGGACGGAGGACTTCGCGACGCTGGCGCTGCTACCGGAGGTCGCTCCGTCGTTCTCCTGGTTGTTGGCGGCGCGGGGCTCGCGGACGGATGAGCAGTCCCGGCTCCTGGAGGACGCGCACCGCGACCTGCGCGGGGCGTTGTTCAGGGCCGTGGACCTCACCACCTGCGCGCGGGTCCTCGGCTTCGGGGGCGGTGACGGCCGGGAGTGGGTGGCGCTGGCCCGGCGGCCCGGGACATTTCAAATCATCGGTCATGCGTCCTCGCCCCAGGACGTGGAGGCGGCCCGCGAGCGCGTGCGTACCCGCTCGTTGGAAGGGCGCATCCAGGTCGTGACGGGCGGGCTGGATTCCGAGGGACTGGAGGCGGGCTTCGATGTCGCCTTCGGACTGGAGGCCCTCCGCCATCCGGAGGAGCGCGCCTCGCTCTTTGCCGCCTTGGGGAAGAAGGTCCGCGAGGGTGGGCGGCTGGTCCTCGGGGACGTGTTCCTGAAGACGGGCCTGTCGCTGCCGCACGTCGAGCGGCTGTCCTTGCCCCTCCTGGAGGAGCTGGTCGGCTGGCTCACCACGAACGGCTTCCTCGTCGTGGACTGCGTGGATGCGGCCCGTGAGGCGGGGAACTTCCTCCACGAGCCGGAGATGGACGCGCGGCTGTCGCAGCTCGGTTGGGGCCACGAGGATGCGCGTACGGAGGCGGCCCGGGCGTACGAGGTGATGGGAGGTCTGCTCCGGGGAGGCGCGGCGGCGTATCTGCTGCTGACCGCGGAGAAGCGGAGTGAGCTGGAGCCACGGCAGGTGGAGGCGCTGAACCGCGAGCGCTTGATGACGGTTCCTCGCTACGCCGACCTCCCGCACACGTGGCTGTATGCGCCGAGGTGGAGGCCCGTCGCGAGCGGTCCACGCCTGGAGGAGGTCCCCTCGCCGCCAGGGCACTGTCTTGTCTTCGCCGACAAGGGAGGGCTGGGCGGAGCGCTCGCGAGGAGTGTGGATGCCGCGGGGGGCCGCTGCACCTTCGTCCAGCGGGGCGAGGTGTTCCGACAGAACGAAGACGGTGGCTACGAGGTGCCCATCCGGAACCCGGAGTCCTTCCTCCGGCTGACGGAGGCGCTGTCCGCCGCGGGGACCGTGCCTTCCCACGTCGTCTACCTGTGGGGCCTCGATGTTCCGGAGCCCGAGGGACTGACCGTCTCTCAACTCCAGGACGAGACGCTCGATGCGTGTGGCGGCATCCTGTACCTCACCCAGGCGCTGCTCAAGGCGGGCGCGAGCCACCCGGCTTCGCCTTCGCTCTGGATTGTCACGCGAGGAGCCCAGCGCGCGGAGGACGCGGGAGGCCTGCCGGGCCTGCTGGGTGCTCCGCTCTGGGGCGTGGGGAAGGCGATTGCCTATGAGCACCCGGAGCTCGACTGCCGCCGGGTCGACGTGGATCCCCAGCGTGGACTGGAAGAGGGCGCACAGGCGCTGTGGACGGAGCTGCGCTCTCGCGACGAAGAGGACCAGGTCCTGCTGCGCGAAGGGCGCCGCCACGTGCTGCGACTGGCGAGGCACCGACAGTGGGACTGGGAGGGCGCGGGCCACCTCCAGCTCCGAGCGGACGCCACCTATCTGGTGACAGGGGGCCTGGGCGGCCTGGGCCTCCAGGTGGCGCGGTGGATGGTCGAACGGGGGGCGCGCAACCTGGTGCTCCTGGGGCGCAAGCGGGCCAGCGACGTGTCCGCGGAGGAGGTGCGGGAGATGCGCGGCCGGGGCGCGGCGATCATCTCGCTCGCGGGCGTGTCCGTGGACTCGGACCTCGACTTCGTGATGGCGGGCATCTCGAAGAGCATGCCGCCGCTCCGAGGCATCATCCACGCCGCCACCGAGGTGGATGACGGCATCCTCGTGCACCAGACGAGGGAGCGACTGGGCCGGGTGTTCGCGGCGAAGGTCTCCGGCGCCTGGAACCTGCACCGGTGGCTCGCGGGTACGCCGCTGGACTTCTTCCTCTCGCTGTCCTCCTCCACGTCGTTGATGGGGGCATCGGGCCAGGGCAACCACCTGGCGGCCACGGCTTTCCTGGACGGACTCGCCGAGTATCGGCGCTCCCTGGGCCTGCCCGGGCAGAGTTCGAGCTGGGGCGCCTGGGCACAGCCGGGAGACGAGGCCGCGGCGGCGCTGGACGCGCGCATGCGCAAGCGGGGCGTGGGCATGGTGCCGACGCAGCAGGCGTTCGCCATCCTGGAGCAGGTGTTCGGGCCGGTGCCGGCGGTGGTGGGGGTGATGCCCATCCACTGGCCCACCTTCCTCGGGGGCCTTCCAGGTGACGGACCCCCGCCGTTGTTCGCGGACTTCGGCGGGGATGCCGGCTCGGGCCGTGCGGATGCCGAACGTCGTCGCGAGCTGCTGCGGCGCGTGCGCGGAGGTTCCGCGGAGGACGGGCGGAGCGCGGTGCTCGAGTGGTTCAGCGAGCGGGTGGCGAAGGTCCTGGAGCTGGGGGCCACCCAACTCCCGGAGTCCGAGCAGACGTTGCACGAGCTCGGGCTCGACTCATTGATGGGCGTGGAGCTCAAGAAGCTGCTGCACGCGGAGCTGCGGGTCGAGTTTCCCCTCCAGGAGCTGCTGGGGGGCAAGAGCGTTGGTGAGCTGTCGGGTTCTCTCTACGAAGCCCTGCGTTGAGTCTTGCAAAGGAGTGGAATGTGTCTGGTGATTCCGTTCAGGTCCGCTTCGTCGTCGCTCCCTTCCTCCCCGAACACCAGCCCGCGCTGGGGGTGAGCACGCTGATAGGCGTGCTGCGCAATAGTGGCATCCAGGCGGATGTCAGCTACCTCAACGTCCAGTTCATGCGACAGATTGGCTGGGAGCTCTACTACTACCTCTCCTATGCCACGCCTCCGGAGATCCTCGCGGGGGAGATGGCCTTCCTGCCGGCCTCTCCCGACCTGCTGCTGGGAGAGATGGTCTTCGCTCCGGCGCTGTGGGGAGACGCGGCCTCGAACTGGGAGGAGTACGCGGATCTCCTGACGCCGCTGCTGGAGGTGAAGCAGCACACGGAGGGCGCCACCTCGGGCGGAGCCCGGCGTGAGCAGGCGTTGCACTGGGGTCGCGCCCGCGAGCTGATTCGCGCGCTGCGTGAAGACAGTCCTCGCATCGTCAGACAGTGGGCCCAGGAGATCCTCAAGGACAAGCCGCGCGTCATCGGCTTCACCTCGACTTTCCAGCAGAGCGTCGCCTCGCTCGCGCTGGCGAAGGAGCTGCGCCGGCTGCTCCCGCGCGAGGAGCTGACGCTCATCATGGGGGGCGCCAACTGCGAGGCCGACATGGGCAAGGCGCTCGCGGACAACTTCCCCTTCATGGACCACGTCGTGTCCGGAGAGGGCGAAGGCGTCATCGTCGACCTGGTCAAGAACGTACTGGAGCGCAAGGGAGGACGCCCCCAGCCCCGCTACGTGGCCGCGCCGCAGATTGAGGACATGGACTCGCTGCCGATGCCGGACTTCGACCACTACTTCGAGGCCATCAAGGACATGCCGATGGCCAAGCGCGCCAACCTGACGGCGGAGTCGTCTCGGGGCTGCTGGTGGGGGGCCAAATCGCACTGCACCTTCTGCGGCCTCAACGGCTCCGGCATGGCGTACCGGAGCAAGAACCCGGGTCTCTTCGTCAAAGAGCTGCGCACGCTGGCGGGGCGCTACGGCTTCAACTTCTTCATGATGGCCGACAACATCCTGGACCTGAAATACATCAAGTCGGTGTTCCCCGCGCTCATCGAGCAGGGGGATGAAATCACGATGTTCTATGAGACGAAGAGCAACCTCCGGAAGGACCAGTTGGAGCTGATGGTCGCCGGGGGCGTCACCGAATTGCAGCCCGGCATCGAGAGCCTGAGCACGCCCATCCTGGAGCTGATGGACAAAGGCACCACGCGCCTGCAGAACATCCAGCTCATCAAGTGGTGCGAGGAGTTCGACATCAACGTCAACTGGAACATCCTCTTCGGGTTCCCGGGCGAGGCGCCCGAGGAGTACGCGGAGATGGCCCGGCTGATTCCCTCCCTGGTCCATCTGCCTCCGCCCGGAGGATGCGGGCGCATCCGCATGGACCGCTTCGCGCCGTATTGGAAGACGCCCGAGAAATACAACCTCAAGAACGTGCGCCAGAAGTGGGCGTATGACTATGTCTACGCCGCGCTGCCCGCCGAGGAGCGCCGGCGCATCGCCTACTACTTCGACTACGACCTCGAGGGCGACATCGACCCGATGGTCTACCTCCAGGACACGTTGAAGCGGACCGAGGAGTGGCGCGACGGGTTCAGCCGGGGCGTGACGCTGGAGTTGAAGACCGTCCACGGTGTGTCCCACGTGCTGGACACGCGGGACGGGACGTCGCGGGAGACGGAGATATCGCCGGATGGCATCCGGCTGTTGAAGGCCCTGGACTCCATCCAGAGCCCTCGGGCCGCGCTCGCGAAGGTGAACGAGGGGCGCGAGGGGGGCCCACTGGCGGAGGCGGACCTCGAGGTGATGCTCGCGCGGTTCATGGAGTGGGGCTGGGTCATCCACGAGGGCGCTCGACACCTGAGCCTCGTGCTCGACCGGACGGAGCGCCAGCGCATCATCGACCTGAAGATGGCCGCGCAGTTGGGCAAGCTCGACTGGTCCCGTCTGGGGGCCACGCCCGCCGTGAGCCCGGGCCCCGCGCAGCGCGTCGCCTCCTCCCACTAGGCCCCGGCGATGTCCAACGACTCGACGTCCTCCCCACCGGAGGAGATGACGCCCCTGCAGCGAGCGGCCCTGGCCATCAAGACCCTCCGGGCGAGGGTGGAGGGCCTGGAGCATGCGCGCTCGGAGCCCATCGCCATCATCGGCATGGGGTGCCGCTTCCCCGGGGGGGCGGACACCCCGGGGCGGTATTGGGAGCTGCTTCGCGCGGGAGTCGACGCGGTGGGGCCGGTGCCCGCGGACCGCTGGGACGCGGGGGCCTATTACGCCGAGGACCCCGACGCCGCGTGGAAGATGACCGTCCGCGAGGGGGGCTTCCTCTCACAGCCCATCGCCGCGTTCGACTGCGAGTTCTTCGGGCTGTCGCCCCGCGAGGCGAGCTACGTCGACCCCCAGCAGCGGTTGATGCTGGAGGTCGCCTGGGAGTCCCTGGAGGACGCTGGGATTGCGCCGGGCTCGCTGGCCGGAAGCGACACGGGGGTGTACGTCGGCTTCCTCAGCAGCGACTACGGGCGCGTCCCCTTCAACGCGCTGCCGACCCGGGACCTCCCCTACATGGGGACCGGGAACGAGCTGAGCTTCTCGGCGGGACGCGTCTCGTATGTATTGGGATTGCAGGGCCCGTCCATGGTGGTCGCGACGGCGTGCTCCTCCGCGCTCGTCTCGGCCCACCTCGCATGTCAGGCATTGCGCCAGGGCGAGTGCTCGCTGGCGCTGGCCGGGGGCGTGAATCTCATCCTGCATCCGGACAACAACATCGTCCTGTCCAAGATGCGGGCGCTGGCGCCGGATGGGCGCTCGAAGACCTTCGATGCGTCCGCCAACGGGTACGGGCGTGGCGAGGGATGCGGCGTCCTGGTGCTCAAGCGGCTCTCGGACGCGCTGCGGGACAAGGACCGCATCCACGCCGTCATCCGGGGCTCGGCGGTGAACCATGACGGGCCCAGCGGGGGCCTGACGGTGCCCCACGGTCCCGCGCAGGAGAAGCTCTTGCGCAAGGCGCTGAAGTCCGCGGGCCTTTCGCCTTCGGACGTGCGCTACGTGGAAGCGCATGGGACGGGGACACCGCTGGGAGACCCCATCGAGCTGCGGGCCCTCGATGCGGTGCTCGGTGTGGGGCGAAGCGCGGAGGAGCCGCTCATCGTCGGCTCGGTGAAGACGAACCTGGGCCACCTGGAGTCCGCCGCCGGCGCCGCGGGCCTCATCAAGGTCGCGCTGTCGCTGCGCCACGGCGAGATTCCGCCGCATCTCCATTTCCGTCATCCCAGCCCGGCCATCGACTGGGACCAGCTGCGGCTCCGGATTCCCACGCAACTGACGGCGTGGCCCGCGGGGCCCCGGGTCGCGGGAACCAGCGGGTTCGGGCTCAGCGGCGTCAACGCCCATGTCCTCGTCGAGCAAGCGCCGCCCGAGCCGCCCAGGGCACCGGAGGCGTTCCCGAGGCCCGTCCACCTCCTGGCGTTGTCGGCCCGGAGTCAGGAGGCGCTGGGTGCGCTCGCGCTGCGCTACGAGGAGGCCCTCGGTGGAGCCGAGCTGGCCGCCCAGCCACTGGAGGACATCTGCTTCACCGCGAACACCGGGCGCACCCACTTCCAGCACCGCCTCGCCGTCCTCGGGGAGACGCGGGAGGGCCTGCGCGAGCAGCTCCAGACGTTCCTCGCGGGACGTGACGCGCCGCCGCCGGTGCCGCGTGTCGGGGGCGCGCCGCGCATCGCCTTCCTGTTCACGGGGCAGGGCTCGCAGCGGCTCGGGATGGGAGAGGAGCTCTTCCGGACCGAGCCCGTCTTCCGTCAGACGCTGCTGCGCTGTGACGAGGTGTTGGCGCCCCTGATGGGACAGTCGCTCCTGGAGCTGCTGTACCCGTCCGCGCGCGACGACCTCGCCCGCGCGCGACTGGATGCGACTGGCAACACGCAGCCGGCGCTGTTCGCGCTCGAGTACGCGCTGGCACGGACGTGGATGGCGTGGGGCATCGTCCCGGACTTCGTGATGGGGCACTCGGTCGGTGAGCTGGTGGCGGCGTGCGTGGCCGACGTCTTCACGCTGGAGGAGGGACTCCAACTCGTCGCCGCGCGCGCTCGACTGATGCAGTCGCTTCCCTCGGGGGGCGCGATGGCCGCTGTCTCCGCGGACCCGGCGCTGGTGGAGGAGTTGCTGCCCCGGTACGCGGGACAGGTCTCCATCGCGGCGCTCAATGGTCCGCGCAGCGTCGTCATCTCGGGCCGCGAGGGCGCGGTGAGTGACTGCCTTGGCGAGCTGAACAAGCGGGGCAAGCGCGGCTCTCCGCTGCGGGTGTCCCACGCATTCCATTCGGCCCTGATGGACCCCATCCTCGACGCGTATTCGCGCGAGGTGGCCAAGGTCCGGCTTCAGCCACCGGCCATCCCGCTCATCTCCAACGTGAGCGGCCACGAGGCGGGTCCGGAGCTGATGGAACCCCGGTACTGGGTGGAGCAGCTCCGAGGGCCCGTGAGGTTCGCACGGAGCATGGAGACGCTGAGCAGGGCTGGAGTCACGGCCTTCCTGGAAGTGGGGCCCAAGCCGACCCTCGCGGCGATGGGACAGGAGTGTGTCGCGGGGGAGGGGACGCTCTGGGTGGCGAGCCTGCGGCCAGAGCGCTCGGACTGGCGTCAGATGTTGGAGGGGCTCGCTGCCCTCTACGGGGCGGGTGCGACGGTGAAGTGGCACGGGCTGGACGAGGGGCGGGAGCGGCGCAAGGTCGCGCTGCCGGGATACCCCTTCCAGCGGAAGAGGCACTGGATGGAGCTGGCTGGCACGGGTTGGGATCGTCAGGGCGTGCGCGCCCGGAGCGCCGCGGGCGTCCACCCGCTCCTGGGGAATCGACAGGCCTCGCCGGCCCGGGTGCAACAGTTCGAGTCCTCGTTGGGGCCCGCGACGCCGGCCTTCCTCCGGGACCATGCCGTCTACGGGCAGGTCGTCGTGCCGGGCGCGGCCTACGTGGAGATGGGGCTCGCCGCGGGCCTGGCGCTCTTCGGCGCGGAGGGAGGTGTCGTCGACGAGCTCGGCTTCTCCCAGCCCCTCTTCCTTCCCGATGAAGGGGAGCGCCGCGTGCACCTGCTCTACACGCCCGAGGGTGAGCGCGCGGGGAGGTTCGAGATCTTCAGCCAGGAGGCGCACGGCGGCGAAGCCGAGCCGTCATGGACCCTGCATGCCCACGGCAAGCTCTCCGCTGCGGCGCGAGAGTCGGGAGGACGTGTCGACGTCCAGGCGCTCCGGACCGCGCTCGACACCGAAGTGGCCGTGGATGGCTATTACGAGAAGCTGGGCCGCGCGGGCCTCGCCTATGGCCCCAGCTTCCGCGCGATTCGGGGACTGTGGCGCGGTGGGAGCGAGGTCCTGGGCAAGCTCGCCCTGTCCGGTGCGGCCCTGGCGGATGCGGAGCGCTATGTCCTCGCGCCCGCGCTCCTGGATGCCTGCTTCCAGATGGTGGGTGCCGTCCTGGAGGAGGAGGGGGACGCCGCCTGGCTCCCCGTCGGAGTCGGAAGAGTCCAGGTGCGGGTGGCGGGTGTCCGTGAGGTCTGGGCTCACGCGCGGATGACGCGTGGCGAGGACTCGAAGGGGCCCGGCTACACGTGTGACCTGGAGTTGTTCAACGAGGAGGGCGACCTCGTGGCGGTCGTGGAGCGGCTGAGACTCCAGCGTGTCGGCCGCGAGGGATTCCTGGGAGCAAGGAGCAAGCGCTTGCAGAACTGGCTCTATGAGCTGGAGTGGCGGGACGGTCCGTCGGTGGCGTCGTCCAGGGCTTCGTCCGAGGGGCTCTCTCTCAACGCGGAGGTCGTTCCCCGCTGCCTCATCCTCACGGATGGGACAGGGGTGGGACGTCGTCTCGCGGAGCGCCTTCAGGGGCGTGGCTGGCGTGTGGTGACGGTGGACGCTGGCGCGCGGGGCCATGGCCTCGACCGTGAGCGGGCCGAAGCGCTCCTCGCGATGCGCGAAGCCGGGGCGCCGGTGCATGTCATCGACCTCTGGAGCCTGGACGGTACGGGCACGGGGACCGAGGTGCCCGGGGCGGCCCTGGCGCACGGCACGCGGGTGCTGGAGCTGGTCCAGGCCCTCGTGCGAGTCCCGAAGGGGACGACGACATCGCTCTGGCTGGTGACGCGCGGGACGCAGGCCGCCGTGGAGGGAGAGTCGGTCTCCGGTCCGGCCGGAGCCGTTCTCTGGGGGCTCGGGAAGGCGATTGCGCGCGAACATCCGGAGCTTCAGTGCCGCCGCGTGGACCTGGACTCGAATGCTCCGGAGCACGAGGTGGAACAGCTCCACGACGAGCTCCTCGGCGCGAGCATGGAGGAGGAGGTGGCCCTACGGGGCAACAGTCGCCGCGTGCCTCGACTGGTGCGCAGCCGTCGGCTGAAGTTGTCGAGCGGCGAGCCCGAAGCCTCGCTGCGTCCGGATGCGAGCTACCTCGTCACGGGAGGGCTCGGTGGGTTGGGGCTCGCCGTGGCGGAGCGACTGGTGGAGCGAGGGGCGCGACATCTCGTCCTGCTCGGACGCAAGGCCCCGAGCGTGGAGGCGCGCGCGCGGCTGGCGGTGCTGGTGGAGCGGGGCGTGGATGTCCAGACGCTCGCCTGCGACGTGTCCGTGGCCTCCGAGTTGGAGCGCGCGTTGGGTGGGCTCGAGGGACGGCAGCCGCCCATCCGTGGCGTGGTGCATGCCGCGGGCGTCATCGACGACGGGTTGCTGATGCAGATGACTCCCGAGCGCTTCGCCAGCGTGTTCGCCGCCAAGGTCTCCGGCGGATGGAATCTGCACCGCGTGTTCCAGGGGGCATCGCTCGACTTCTTCGTCCTCTTCTCCTCGGCGGCTTCGATGATTGGCTCCGCCGGTCAGGCGAACTACGTGGCCGCCAATGCGTTCCTGGACTCACTGGCCCACCTGCGTCGTTCCGTGGGGCTGCCCGGCTTGAGCCTCGACTGGGGCGCCTGGGCCGAGGTGGGCGCCGCCGCTGACGCGCAACTCCAGCGGCGCATGGAGCAACTGGGCTTCGGCGTGATTCCTCCGGCGGACGGGTTGCAGGTGTTCGAGCAGGCTCTGGGACTGGGGGGACAGCTTGGAATCCTGCCAGTGGACTGGGCCGTGCTCGGGCGGCGGGGCCGCTCCACGTTGTACGAGGGCTTCATCACGGAGGCGAGTCCGGCCGCGAGCGAAGACCTCCGGGCGAAGCTGGCGCGTTTCCCTCCCGCCGAGCGCCGCGCTGAATTGCGCGCGCACGTGGGGGGCCTGGTGAACGGCGTGCTGGGACGGCCGCTGACGGAGGCGTTGGACCCGGGCCAGGGCTTCTTCGATCTGGGCATGGACTCGCTGATGTCCGTGGAGCTTCGCAACGTCCTCCAGCGAAGCCTGGGCGTCTCGTTGTCAGCGACAGTTGCCTTCGACAACCCCACTGTCCACGCGCTCGTGGACCATCTGGCGGTGGAGGTGCTGGGCCTCCGGGAGGAAGCCGCTCCCTCCAGAGAGGTCGTCGAGGACCAGGACCTGGAAGCGCTCTTGTCCGACGTGGACGACCTGGCCGATGGCGACGTCCAGGACCTGCTGCGCCGTCGCCGCTGAGTCGACCTTCGCGAGGACACCATGACGACGGATTCCACTCCCCGCATCTCCGACCTGCCGCCGCTCAAGCTGGCGCTGCTGGCTCGCAAGCTCGAGTCGAAGCTGGCGCTGGCGCTGAGCGAGCCCATCGCCATCATTGGAATGGGTCTGCGGTTCCCAGGAGGCGCGGACACCCCGGAGGCCTTCTGGGAGTTGTTGCGGGAGGGGAGGGACGCCATCGCTCCCATTCCGTCTTCGCGCTGGGATGTCGACGAGTACTACGACCCGACGCCGGGGGCGCCGGGGAAGATGTACACGCGGCACGGTGCCTTCGTTCGAGGAGTGGAGGACTTCGACCCCCAGTTCTTCGGCATCTCCCCTCGCGAAGCGGCCCGGATGGACCCACACCAGCGGCTGCTCCTGGAAGTCACCTGGGAGGCGCTGGAGCGCGCGGGCCTCTCGGCGACGGACCTCAAGGGCAGCTCCACCGGGGTCTTCGTCGGGATGATGAACGAGGACTTCTCGCACCTGATGACGGATGCGACGCAGATCGATCTCCACACTGCTTCTGGTTCGGGGTTGAGCGTCGCGGCCGGGAGACTGGCCTACAGCCTGGGGCTGCAGGGTCCGACGATGGCCGTGGACGCGGCCTGCTCGTCGTCACTGGTGACCGTGCACCTGGCCTGTCAGAGCCTGCGGACCCGCGAGTGTGACCTGGCCCTTGCCGGCGGCATCAGCCTCATCCTGTCGCCGCTCACGTCCGTGGTGAACTGCGCGATGCGCATGCTCTCCGTGAAGGGGCGTTGCAGCACGTTCGACGCTTCGGCGGATGGCTTCGTGCGAGGCGAGGGCTGCGGGATGCTCGCGCTCAAGCGACTGTCGGATGCGGTCGCGGACAGGGATCCGATTCTGGCGTTGTTGAGAGGCTCGGCGACCAATCACAGCGGTCAGTCGAGCGGGCTGACGGTCCCCAACGGCAACGCGCTGGCGAAGGTGATGCGCGCGGCCCTGAAGTCCGGAGGCGTGGAGCCCGAGCAGGTGGGCTACCTGGAGGCGCACGGCACCGGCACGGCCATCGGGGACCCCATCGAGATGGAGGCGCTGGGCCGCGTCTTCGGGCCCGCGCATTCGCGGGAGGACCCGGTGGTCGTCGGCTCCGTGAAGACCAACATCGGTCATACCGAGGGCGCCGCGGGCGTGGCGGGCATCATCAAGGTCGTCCTCGCGCTTCAGCACGAGGAGATCCCCGCGCACCTGAACCTGGAGACGCCCAATCCCAACATCCGCTGGGATGCGCTGCCCGTCGTCGTGCCCAGGGAGCGGAGGCGCTGGGCGCGAGGGTCGAAGCGGCGAATCGCCGGGGTGACTGCGTTCGGCTTCAACGGGACGAACGCGCACGTCCTCATCGAAGAGGCTCCGCTCGTCGAAGCCACACCGGCGGACGTCGCTTCGACACGGCAGCTCCTGCTGCTATCGGCCCGCTCCGCGCCAGCACTTCAGGACCTGGCGAGGCGCTACGTGGAGCACTTCTCGACAGAGGCGGCGCACCGGCCTTCGTTCCCCGACGTCTGCTTCACGGCCAACACGGGCCGGGTCGCATTTCCCCACCGGGTCGCCGTCATGGCGTCGAGCGACGAAGAGGCCCGCCAACGGCTCACGGGCTTCGTGCAAGGGGAGGAGACTCCCGGCGTATGGGCTGGCTCCGGGAGGCAGCGGCCCCGCTTGGCGTTCTTGTTCGGGGGTTGGGAACAGGACTGGCAGGGTTGGGGGCGGAGACTCTTCGAGTCCGAGCCTGTCTTCCGGGAAGCGGTCCTGCGCTGTGAGGTCGCGCTGGGCCGTCCACTCGTCCCAGCGCTCTTCCTCGCGCGAGGCGCGGCTTCACGCGCACCGGCACCGGGCCACTCGCTTCCGGGGATGTACGCGGTGCAGTGTGGCTTGGTGCATCTGTGGCGGGCGTGGGGCGTCGCGCCGTCGGCGGTGGTGGGCGTCGGCGCGGGGGAGTACGCGGCGGCCTGTGCCGCGGGTGTGCTCTCCTGGGAAGAGGGGATGAAGCTCGTGGCGACGCTGGGCGAGCAGCTAGAGCGTGCTGCTCCAGGCTCCGAGCTGACCATCGAGCGGCCAGAGCACCTCTCGGAGTTGCTCCAGCGGTTCCCGGAAGTGTGCCTGCTGGGGCTCGACGGTGAGGGGAACGGAGTCCTCTCTGGAGCGCGTGCCGCCATCGAAGCAGTGCAGGCGGAGCTGCTCCAGCAGGGGAGCCGCGCCAGATTGCGAGACACGCCTCACGCCATCACCACGACGGCCTGGAGCGCGGCACGCGAGGCCGTAGCAGCGGCGGCGCGCTCGAAAGTGCACGAGCGGCCCCGTGTCCCGTGGCTGTCCGTGCTCACGGGAAAGGGAGTGGAGTCCCCGGGAGCGGAGTCCTGGCGAGGGCCCTCGGGAACTCCCGTTCAATGGGTCGCCGCGCTGGACGCGTTGGCCGGGCAGGGTGTGGATGGATATCTGGACGTGGGCCCAGGGGCGGGCTGGACGGCCCTGGGAAAGCGCGTTCGTCCCACGTCCGAGCGGTCCTGGTTCCCCAGCCTGCGCGCTCCGGACGATGACAGGACAGCGCTCCTTGAGAGCCTCGCGGGCCTCGTGGCTTCGGGAGCCGAAGTCGCGTGGTCGGAGTTCTATCGAGACCAACCGCACGACAAGGTGGTGCTCCCGACGAGCTGCTTCCAACGCAGTCGGTACTGGTTTGATAGACCCGCGACGCCTGCGGCGAAGCCCGACGTGCCGGGGGAGGACCTCGAAGCGCTCGCGGGGAAGCTCGACCTGCTCGAGCAGCTCACGGACGAGCAGGTCCGTGCGCTGCTGGAGGGCCAGAAGACAAGAGGCTGACAGCCGCGCGGTGACGCTACGACGGCTGGGTCTGGGCGCAGGCGTAGACCATGTCTGCGATTGCGGACAGCGTCGAGAGGTTCTCGACCCGCATCGCGTCGGCGGGCACGGTGATGCCGTACTGCTTTTCGATGAAGGTCATCATTCGGGCTGTCTCGAGCGAGTTCAGGATGCCCAGCTCGAGCAGCGGGGTGGAGGGCAGGAGGTCCTCCGCGTCACCTTCGAGAATCTCTTCGGCGATGTACCGCGTCAGACTGGCGAGGAGCTGGGGTTGATTCATGGCGTTCGACCCCCCAAGGGAATGGTGGGTCGACGCTAGGGCAAGTGCCATGAACGCACCAGCCCCTCGCTCACGTCCGTGGGCCCGGTGACACTACATGTTCCGCCGGTACTGCCCGCCCACCTCGTACAGTGCGCGGGAGAGCTGGCCAAGGGTGCAGACCTTACAGGCGTCCATCAGCGCGGAGAAGATGTTGCCATTGTCGAGCGCCGCCTGCTTCACGGCCTCCAGCGCCGCCGGAGCCGTGGCCGCGTTGCGCTTCCAGAAGGCGTCCCGCGCGGTGATGGAGTAGTCCTTCTCCTCCTTCGTCGCGCGAATCACTTCAGGCGGCGTCACCGTCGGAGAGCCCTTCGGGTCCAGGAACGTGTTCACCCCGATGATGGGAAGCGTCCCGTCGTGCTTCTGCATCTCGTAGTACAGCGACTCCTCTTGAATCTTGGACCGCTGGTACATGCGCTCCATCGCGCCCAGCACGCCGCCGCGCTCGGAGATGGCGCGGAACTCCGTGAGCACCGCCGCCTCCACCAGGTCCGTCAGCTCATCGATGATGAACGCGCCCTGGTTGGGGTTCTCGTTCTTGGAGAGCCCGAACTCCTTGTTGATGATGAGCTGGATGGCGAGCGCGCGCCGCACGCTCTCCTCCGTGGGCGTGGTGATGGCCTCGTCGTACGCGTTGGTGTGCAACGAGTTGCAGTTGTCGTTGAGCGCCAGCAACGCCTGGAGCGTGGTCCGGATGTCGTTGAAGGCAATCTCCTGCGCGTGCAGGGAACGGCCCGACGTCTGGATGTGGTACTTCAGCTTCTGCGAGCGGTCATTGCCGCCGTACTTGTCGCGGATGGCCTTGGCCCAGATGCGGCGCGCCACGCGGCCCAGCACCGCGTACTCCGGGTCCATTCCGTTCGAGAAGAAGAACGAGAGGTTGGGCGCGAAGTCGTCGATGTGCATCCCGCGCGACAGGTAGTACTCGACGAAGGTGAAGCCGTTGGCCAGCGTGAAGGCGAGCTGGGAGATGGGGTTCGCCCCTGCCTCCGCGATGTGGTAGCCGGAGATGGACACCGAGTAGAAGTTCCTCACCTTCTTGTCGGTGAAGTACTGCTGGATGTCGCCCATCACCCGCAGCGCGAACTCCGTGGAGAAGATGCAGGTGTTCTGCGCCTGGTCCTCCTTCAGGATGTCCGCCTGCACCGTGCCACGCACCTGCTGGAGCGTCGCCGCGCGGATCTTCTCGTAGACGTCACGAGGCAGCACCTCGTCACCCGAGACGCCGAGCAGCAGCAGGCCCAGTCCGTCACTCCCCTGCGGCAGGTCGCCCTGGTACCGGGGCCGGGGCACGCCACGCTCCTGGTAGAGCGCATCGATCTTCTGTTCGACCTCGTCGACCTTGTTGTTGGCGCGAATCCACTTCTCGCACTGCTGGTCCACCGCCGCGTTCAGGAAGAACCCGAGCAGCATCGGCGCGGGGCCGTTGATGGTCATCGACACCGACGTCGCGGGGTCCGCCAGGTCGAAGCCCGAATAGAGCTTCTTCGCGTCGTCCACGTTGGCGATGGACACGCCGGAGTTGCCCACCTTGCCGTAGATGTCCGGCCGGTGGTCCGGGTCCTCACCGTACAGCGTGACGGAGTCGAACGCCGTGGACAGGCGCTTCGCGGGGAGCCCACGAGACACGTAGTGGAATCGCTTGTTGGTGCGCTCCGGGCCACCTTCACCCGCGAACATGCGCGCCGGGTCCTCGCCCTCGCGCTTGAGTGGGAAGACGCCGGAGGTGAACGGGTACGCGCCCGGCGCGTTCTCCCTCAACAGCCAGATGAGGATGTCGCCCCAGTCCTCGTAGCGGGGCAGGGCGATCTTCGGGATGCGCAGGTGCGACAGCGACTCGGTGAACAGGTCCAGCTCGATGACCTTGTCGCGCACCTGGTACTGGTACTTGGACGCCGCGTAGCGCCGCTTCGTCGCGGGCCACTCCGTCAGCAGCCGACGGCAGTCGGGGTCCAGGCGGGACTCCAGGTCCTTGTAGAGCTCCACCAGCTCGCTCAGGTACGCGGGCTCGCCCTCGACGCGCTCGGTGACGTGCACCACGTCGGAGGTGTCCTTGGGCTCGACGATCTCCAGGCGCTTCTTGCCGACGTTCTGCCGCAGCGCCTCGATGGTGCCGTGGAGCTGATACATCCGCCGGGCCACCGCCGCCTGCGAGCGCGCGAACTTGTCGTACGCCTCGCACGTCTCGACAATCTCGGCGAGGTAACGGGTGCGCTCGGGCGGGATGATCCACTTCTTCTCGCTCATGCCCGGCGTCGCCTCCTGGTGCGACTGGAGCGGAGCGCCCGTCTTGCGGACCACCGTGTCGACGATGGCCCGGTAGAGCTGGTTCATCCCCGGGTCATTGAACTGCGAGGCGATGGTGCCGTACACGGGCACCGAGTCATCCGCCGTGGTGAACGCGTTGTGGTTGCGCTTCCACTGCTTGCGCACGTCGCGCAGCGCGTCCAGCGAGCCGCGCTTGTCGAACTTGTTGATGGCGATGACGTCCGCGAAGTCGAGCATGTCGATCTTCTCGAGCTGCGTCGCCGCGCCGTACTCGGCCGTCATCACGTACAGCGACACGTCCGAGTGCTCGATGATCTCCGTGTCGGACTGACCGATGCCGGAGGTCTCCACCACGATGAGGTCGAAGCCCGCGGCCTTGCACACCTCGATGGAGTCACCCACGTGCTTGGACAGCGCGAGGTTGCTCTGCCGCGTCGCCATGGAGCGCATGTACACGCGCGGGTTGTCGATGGCGTTCATCCGGATGCGGTCGCCCAGGAGCGCGCCGCCCGACTTGCGCTTCGACGGGTCCACGGAGAGCACCGCCAGCGTCTTGTCCGGGAAGTCCGTGAGGAAGCGGCGCACCAGCTCGTCCACGAGGCTGGACTTGCCTGCGCCACCGGTGCCGGTGATGCCCAGCACGGGCACGCGCGGCTGCTTCGCGCTCAGCTTTGTCATCGCGTCGCGCAGCGCATCTCCCGCGCTCGCGAAGTTCTCCGCGATGGTGATGAGCGAGGCGATCTTCATCGAGTCGCGCACCGGCATGGCCGCGACGGCGGGCCCGTAGTCCGCGGGGCGCTTCTCGAAGTCACACTCCTGGATGAGGTGGTCGATCATCCCCTGCAGGCCCATGGAGCGGCCGTCGTCCGGGGAGTAGATGCGCGTCACGCCGTAGGCATGCAGTTCATCGATTTCCGTGGGGAGGATGGTGCCGCCACCTCCGCCGAAGACCTTGATGTTCGCCCCGCGCTGCTTCAGCAGGTCGATCATGTACTTGAAGAACTCGACGTGGCCTCCCTGGTAGGAGGTGATGGCGATGCCCTGGACGTCCTCCTGGATGGCGCAGTCGACAATCTCGGAGACCGAGCGGTTGTGTCCCAGGTGGATGATTTCGGCGCCCGAGGACTGCATCAGCCGGCGCATGACATTGATGGCCGCGTCATGCCCGTCGAACAGGGAGGCGGCCGTCACGATTCGCACGTGGAATCGCGGCTTGTAGGGCCCGGGAACCGGGGTCAACTGAACGTTTCGCACGCCGCGTACAGTAGGAGCGCGGTGGATGTCGGGCAAGCGATTGAAGCGGGGCCCGCCGAGGCTCGACGCGGACTGTCAAGCCCTCGATTCTGGCAGGAATGCCCCCAGGACGCGCAGTGCGGCGGACGTCGCCGTGGCGCGGCCCTCGCGCACATCGTTCTCCAACTGGGGCACCAGGGCGGCCACCGTGGGGTTCGCATGCAGGGCCGCCCGCAGGCCGTCCTGCACCATGGACCACATCCAGCCCACCTGCTGCGCGTGCCGACGCTGCTCCATCGCTCCTGAAGCCACACGCTTCGCCAGCTGTGCCTCCAGCGAGGTCCAGAGCGCATCGATGCCCGTGCCCTCCATCGCGCTGCACGTCGTCACCACGGGCTCGTTGCCCGGGCGCATCAGGTGCAGTGCGGCGCGGTACTCGGCGCGGGCGCGCTCGGCCCGGGGCTTGTTGTCCCCGTCCGCCTTGTTGATGGCGAGCATGTCCGCCACTTCGAGGATGCCGCGCTTGATGCCCTGGAGCTCATCGCCCGCGCCCGCGAGCATCAGCACCAGATAGAAGTCCACCATGTCGGCGACCACCGTCTCCGACTGGCCCACGCCGACGGTCTCCACCAGCACCACGTCGAAGCCCGCGGCCTCGCACAGGAGCAGCGTCTCGCGCGTCTTGCGGGCCACTCCGCCCAGGGTGCCGCTGGAGGGACTGGGGCGGATATAGGCGGCCGTCTCGCGCGACAGCCGGGCCATGCGCGTCTTGTCGCCGAGGATGCTGCCACCGGAGATGCTGCTCGACGGGTCGATGGCGAGCACGGCGACGCGGTGCCCCGCGCCCACCAGGTGCATGCCCAGCGCGTCGATGAACGTGCTCTTGCCCACGCCGGGCACGCCACTGATGCCCACGCGTTTGCTGCCCCCCGTGTGAGGAAGCAGGCGCGTGAGCACCTCCTGGGCGAGCGACTGATGGCGCGGGTGACCGCTCTCCACCAGGGTGATGGCGCGAGCCAGCACGGCCCGGTCGCCCGAGCGGACGCCGTCCACATAGGCCTCCGCCGTCAGCAGCTTCACGCCTCCTCCTCCTGCGCCGCCGAGAGCTTCTCCAGCAGCTCCACCGCGGCCTTCGAGATGACGGTGCCAGGGCCGAAGATGGCGGCGGCGCCCGCGGCGCGCAGCTCGTCGTAGTCCTGCGCCGGGATGACGCCACCGACGACGACCATGATGTCCTCGCGGCCCAGGTCGGCCAGGGCGCGCTTGAGCTGCGGCACCAGCGTGAGGTGGCCCGCGGCCAGGGAGCTGGCGCCCACCACATGGACGTCGTTCTCCACGGCCTGGCGCGCGGACTCCTCGGGCGTCTGGAACAGCGGGCCGATGTCCACGTCGAAGCCCAGGTCCGCGAAGGCCGTGGCGATGACCTTCTGTCCCCGGTCATGCCCGTCCTGCCCCATCTTCGCGATGAGGATGCGGGGCCGACGGCCGAACCGCGCGAGGAACGTGTCCGCCGCGGCGCGCGCCTGGATGATGCCCTGGGAGTCCTTGCCTGCCTCGCTCGAATACACGCCGGACACGCTTCGCACCGTGGCCTCGTAGCGCCCGAAGACCTTCTCGAGCGAGTCGCTGATTTCCCCCACCGTGGCCTTCGCCCGAGCCGCGTCGATGGCCAGCGCCAGCAGATTTCCCTCGTTGCGTCGGCCCGCCTCCGTCAGCGCGTCCAGCCGTCGCCGCACCTCCTCCGCGTTGCGCTCCGCGCGCAGCTCCTTGAGCCGGGCGATCTGCGCCTCGCGCACCGCGGAGTTGTCCACCTTGAGGATCTCGATGGTGTCCGGACGCTCGGGCGGGTACTTGTTCACGCCGATGATGGCCTGACGGCCGGAGTCGATGCGCGCCTGCGTGCGGGCCGCCGCCTCCTCGATGCGCAGCTTGGGCAGGCCGGCTTCAATCGCCTTCGTCATGCCACCCAGCGCTTCGACCTCCTGGATGTGGCCCCAGGCCTTCTGCGCCAGCTCGTGGGTGAGCCGCTCCACGTAGTAGCTGCCGCCCCACGGGTCGATGACGCGCGTCGTCCCGCTCTCGAGCTGGAGGTAGAGCTGGGTGTTGCGGGCGATGCGCGCGCTGAAGTCGGTGGGCAGCGCGATGGCTTCGTCGAGCGAGTTGGTGTGCAGGCTCTGCGTGTGGCCCTGGGTGGCGGCCATGGCCTCGACGCAGGTGCGCACCACGTTGTTGTAGACGTCCTGCGCGGTGAGGCTCCAGCCGGAGGTCTGCGAGTGGGTGCGCAGCGCCAGGCTCTTGTCGCTCTTGGGGTTGAAGCCCTTGATGAGCTTGGCCCAGATCATCCGGGCCGCCCGCATCTTCGCCACCTCCATGAAGAAGTTCATGCCGATGGCCCAGAAGAACGACAGCCGGGGCGCGAAGGCATCCACTCCGAGGCCCGCGGCGAGGCCCGCGCGCACGTACTCGACGCCGTCCGCGAGCGTGTAGCCCAGCTCCAGGTCCTGCGTCGCTCCCGCCTCCTGCATGTGGTAGCCGCTGATGCTGATGCTGTTGAAGCGCGGCATCTTCTCGGCGGTGAAGCGGAAGATGTCGCCGATGATGCGCATCGACGGGCCCGGCGGGTAGATGTACGTGTTGCGGACCATGAACTCCTTGAGGATGTCGTTCTGGATGGTCCCGCTGAGCTGCTCGGGCTTGACGCCCTGTTCCTCGGCCGCCACCACGTAGAGCGCGAGGATGGGCAGCACCGCGCCGTTCATCGTCATCGACACGCTCATCTGGTCGAGCGGGATGCGGTCGAACAGGATGCGCATGTCCTTGATGGAGTCGATGGCCACGCCCGCCATGCCCACGTCGCCCGCGACGCGAGGATGGTCACTGTCGTAGCCCCGGTGCGTCGCGAGGTCGAACGCGATGGACAGGCCCTTCTGACCGGCCGCGAGGTTGCGTCGGTAGAAGGCGTTGGACGCCTCGGCGGTGGAGAAGCCCGCGTACTGGCGCACCGTCCACGGCTGCTGCACGTACATGGTGGAGTAGGGGCCGCGCACGAAGGGCGGCAGGCCCGGCAGCGAGCCCAGGTGCTCGACGTCCGCCAGGTCCTCGCGCGTGTACACGGGCTTGACGGGGATGCCCTCGGGCGTGTCCCAGCGTTCGGCGTCTCGCCGGCTGGTGGCGGCCTGGCTGCCTTGCTTGTCGAGCGCGGGCGTGGCCGCCTGCGTCTCGGGAGCGTCGAAGTCGATGCCGGAGAAGTTCGGGACGTGGGTGCGCATCAGGCCACTCCGAGCTGCGTCTGCAGCGAGGACAGGAGCGAGAACAGGTCCGCTCCCGCGTAGATGAAGAGGTCCACACCGGCCGCGCGGAACGCGGCCTCGTTGTCACCAGGGCGGCCCGCCACGGCGACCACTCGTGCGCCCCTGGCCTTGAGCTGGCTGGTCAGCGCGGGCACCCACTCCGGATACATCGCGTCCGGTCCGGAGATGACCGCGAGGGCCGCGCCGGACTCGACGAAGGCTGCCACGGCGGCGGCCGGGTCGGCGAAGCCGTGCTTCTCTCGCGACTCGATGCCTCCCGCGGCCAGCGCGTTGACGACCCACATGGACCGCGTCGTGTGCTCCGCCACCGCGCCCAGGCTCGCGAGGAACGCGGCGGGGCGCTGTCCCTTCGCCGCGAGCGTGCGATCACTCGCGTCGCGCAGCAGCTCGAAGGGCTCCGAGATGCGAGAGGGCTTGAGGGCCACGCTCTTGCCCGCCTCCGCGCTCGCCTCGACGCCGGAGGCCTTGCGAGCCTCGCGCTTCACGGGCGTCTCCCCCAGGAAGGGGAACTCACTGACGCCGACGATGGGCTGCTTGCGCGTGCGCACGGCCTTGTCCCGCGCCGCGCGCGTCTCCGTGAGCACGCGGGCGATGTCGCCCTGGACCAGCGCCTTCTCCATGCCGCCCAGTCCCTCGATTCGCTGCAGCTCCGTCCAGGCCGCGCGCGCGATTTCAGTGGTGAGCTGCTCCAGGTAGTAGCTGCCACCCGCCGGGTCCGCGACGCGGTTGAGGCTGGACTCGTCGCGCAGGATGAGCTGCGTGTTGCGCGCCAGCCTGCGCGCGCCCTCATCGGGGGCACCCAGCGGCTCGTCGAAGGGCGACGTGCTGACGCTGTCCGCGCCCGCGACGATGGCGGCGAAGGACTCGGCCGTGCCGCGCAGGATGTTCACCCACGGGTCGCGCTGCGTCTTCGTGGCGCTCGCGGTGCGCGCGTGCAGCCGCATGGCCTGCGCCTCGGGAGATCCGCCTGACGCGGCGACGACCTTGGCCCAGAGCAGCCGCGCGGCGCGCAGCTTCGCAATCTCAGGGAAGAACTGTCCGCCGACCGACAGCGCGAACTGCACCGAGCGCGCCGCGACCTCCGGCGACACGCCCGCGCGCTCCATCCCGCGCAGGTACTCGACGCCCGTGGCGATGGCCCACGCCAGCTCATGCACCGACGTGGCGCCCGCGTCCGAATACGCCCGCGTCGAGACGAGCAGCGCGCGCAGCTCCGGCGCGCGCCCGCTCAGTGAAATGACGAGCGGCGCGGCTTCGGTGAACGTCCCGTCGACTCCACCCGGCAGCGCGCCGGTGCGAGCGAGGATGCCCAGCGGGTCGATGCCCAGCGAGCCGCTCAGCGCCTTGTGCGAAACACCGGCCTTCGTGGCGACGCCCAGCAGCAGGGATGCCATGGAGACGGGCGCCGACTCGGACTCCAGGTGCACGGGAGTGCGGTCCAGGAGCACGGAGGACAAGAGCCGCTCCATCGTGGCCTCGTCCTTCACCGGGATGCCGCGAGCGGGGCCCAGGCACAGCCAGACGGCCAGCGTGCCGCGCTCCAGGTCGTTGCGGATGGCCTCGGCGGCGACGGCGAGGTCGGGCTCGGCGTACTCCTGGCACACCAGCCATCCACCCTCGGTATGGCCCAGGGCGTGAGTGCCTCGCACGTACGGCGCGACGCCCGGGGGCGGCGGCGCGGCGTCCTGGGAAGCGTAGAGGGGCTGGAGCGTCAGCCCGCCATCCAGCGGCGACTGAAGCGACGTGAAGGGCTTTCCCTTCAAGTCCTTGTCCACGAGTCGGCGCCACTCTTCGAGCGAGCGAGCCGGGAACTCGGTGGCGATGTGAAGAGGCACTTGCGACATGCTGTGTCCTCGCAGGGGAGTGGCACCGTGGGACGGGCCGTTCCCGTCCCATAGGCGCAAAAACGGGCCGCGGCAATGGCGAGGTGAGCCCGGTCCTTGTTGGCAGGCGCCTGAAGTCCCTTATTGGCGCCGGTGGCCATGCTAAGGCGTCAACAAGGCGTGTCTTCGGAGGGTGCCGCATGACCACGCAAAGCCCTCATGCTCGAGTGGTCCGGCAGGCCTCCGAGCAGGGCGGTTGGGAGCTGGTGGACGGCCCGCCCGACGCCCGACTGCGCGAGTACGTCCACAACTACTGCGGCTATCACGAGTCCACTCCTGGCCCGGTGCGTCGTCGCGAGCTCCCCGCACCACAAGTCGTGCTCATCATCGACTTCGGTCCGCCGCTGCGCATCGTCGACCCGCGAACGGGGCGCCCCCTCGGACGACATCCGGTTGGCTTCGTCGCGGGGCTGGATGACGGGTACTCCATCACCGAGACGTCCGGGGCGATGAACGGCATGCAGGTGAACTTCACGCCCGTGGGGGCGCGGCTGTTCTTCGGCATGCCCTTGCATCACCTCGCGCGGCAGGTCGTCGGACTGGAGTCGGTGCTCGGCGCGGAGGGGCCGCTGTTGACGGAGCGGCTCGTGGAGGCGCCGTCCTGGGAGGCCCGCTTCGCGCTGGTGGATCAGCTCCTCCTCTCCCGCATCCTCGCGGCTCGCGAGGTATCGCCCGTCATCACCTGGACGTGGCAGCG
Source organism: Myxococcus sp. AM011 (assembly GCF_013372595.1). Lineage (NCBI taxonomy): Bacteria > Pseudomonadati > Myxococcota > Myxococcia > Myxococcales > Myxococcaceae > Myxococcus > Myxococcus sp. AM011. Next base: position 8,969 of record NZ_JABXEM010000025.1, on the reverse strand, counting down.
GCTGCGCGCCAGCGGTGGTCAGGTGGAGATTGGCGAGCTGGCCCGGGAGCTGGGCTTCAGCCAGAAGCACGTCATCGCGCGCTGTGGTCAGGAGCTGGGCCTGACGCCCAAGCTGCTCGCGCGACTCATCCGCTTCGACCGCGTCATCCAGGTGTTGAAGTCCGGCGTGGCGGCGAGCTGGGCCCGTCTCGCGTTGGAGCAGGGCTATTTCGACCAGGCCCACCTCATCCGCGACTTCCGGCAATTCACCGGAGGCCCTCCAGGAGAGTTCCTCCGACGGCAACTGCCCTCGCTGGGTGGAACGCGCGCGGACTGAGGCGCGAGCCGTGTCAGGGGTTGCATTCGCGCTCGGGTCACGCGATGGATTCGCGAAGCTCCGAGGCCTCGCACCATGACGGAACAGCAGTACGAACTGACCAGGCTCATTCGACAAGTCCAGAGCCATAGACACCTCGAGGACCATGTCCAGATCTACGAAGCGGACAGCTTCGATGAGCGCCTGGCCAAGGAGCGCGGGGAGAACGAGGTGACGCTCGGCAAGCTCCGTCAGCTCCTCGCTGGGGGCGTGAGCCTGGACTTCGTCGACCAGAACCACCACACGCCGGTGCTGCTCGCCGTCACCCAGAACAACGTGGAGCTCCTCCTGCTCTTGAAGGAGTACGGCGCCGACCTCCTCGCGCCATACCACTACGACACGCCGCTGCACCGCGCGGCGGAGTTTGGCGCGGACCGCGTGGTTCGCTTCCTCATCGAGCAGGGCGCGGACCCTCGCGGCCTGACGCCAGGAGGTCAGAGCGTGCTGGGCGCGGCCCGGACCTCGCGACACAGCCGAAAGGTTCCGGCCCTGCTGGTGGAGCTGCTGCTGCCGACGAAGTCCCAGCGCCCACCTCCGCCCAAGAAGCCCAAGGGCCTGTCGGAAGAGAAGGTCCTCCGGTATCTCGAAGGCGCCGCGCCGCCGGGCGTGAGCGCCGCTTCGTGGCAGAAGCTCCGCCGCATCATGGACGCGGTCTTCGTGGAGGCACACTGCGTCTCCCTCGACGCGTTCTTCGAGGGCATCGAGGAGCAGGCCGCGATGAACCCGGACCTCGTCTTCGCGGGCATCGGGCTCATCCAGGCGGCCGTCGCGGAAGCGCCCAAGGACAAGAAGGTGAAGAAGGTCTCCAAGTCGAGCTACATCCACCACGGCAACCTGGAGGTCGACGGCAAGCTGCCGGTGAACTCGCTGATGGTGACAGGCCACCTGACGGTGAGAGGCCCCGTCGACAACCTCCAGGGCCGCTCGCTCTTCGTCGGTGGAGACTTCACCTGCGAGACGCTCAAGTCCCAGGGCCCGGTCATCATCGGAGGCAACCTGGAGGCCACGCACGTCCAGGCTCAGTACAACGACTACGCACTGGAGGTCCGAGGGACGCTGCGCGCCGCGAAGCTCGTGGTGGAGGACAAGCACGTCGTCACGGCGGGGCGCTTCGAGGTCCAGGAGCGGGTGGACGCGTAGTCCCGCCCGCGGGCGCCGAGGGTGCGGGGCCTTGCTGCTATCAGACGAGGGTGGGGCGTCCGGCGTCCCGTCTTGGTTCACCGCGTCATGACCGGATGACGCAGCTCCCCTAGGGTGTCGTCCCACATGCCGACCGAGGTCAAAGTCCAGTCCACGTTGTTCGAGTCGCTGGTCCGCTGCGCGAATCCCGACGCGGCCATGCGCGCGGAGTTCCTCGCCGCCGGCTACGACGTGGACAAGCCCCGGGCCAGCTACCCCAGCGCCGTGTTCATCGCCTGCCAGGGGCTGGTGCTGCGCACGACGTACGGGGCACTCCCGTCGCAGCAGGCGCAGCGGGAACTGGGACGGGACTTGCTCCGGCAGTACTTCGAAACGCTGGTGGGCCGGGTGGTGGGCATGGCCCTCAAGGTGGCCGGCCCGGAGCGGGCGATGAAGCGCGTGGCGCTCAGCTTCAGCTCGGTGTTCGATCCGGTGGACATCCAGACCCAGCTGCTGGCGCCCCACGAGTATCGGGTGAAGTTCCGCGGGTACCCGTTCCCCGCGGAGGCCGCCGCTGGCACGTGCGAGGGCGCCCTCAAGCAGGCGGGCGCCTTGAGCGTCACGGTGAACGTCGAGCGGTATGAGAACGAGGGCTTCGACCTGCGCATTCGCTGGTGAAGCCCTCGTCAGACGTGTTGCTCAGGGCTGGGTGGGGCTCCCCATCGCGAGCGCCCCGGCCACCTTGGGCTCCGTCACGTTGTCCTGTGACTGGCGGTCGATGAGCTTGTTGAGGGGATCCACGCCGACCTCGGCTGGCTGCACCGGCACGGTGAAGGTGATCTCCGATTCCCCCTTGCCCACCTTGCGCTTCTCCAGGAACAGCGCCTCGCCGTTGCTGTCGAGCGCGCCCACGTCCATCCAGTCGGAGAACTCCAGCTCAGTCTGGTTGCCCGTGTCGTCGCTGCGGAACTTCTTCGCGAGCACCTTGAGCGTGACGTCCCAGGTGCCCTGGGCGTTCTGCCGCATCGTCGCGGACACCGCGCGGTTGTCGTAGAGGGTGATGGTCTCGAAGAGGTCCTCCAGGAGGTACTGATACTCCGGCGGCGTCTCCTCGCGCAGGAAGCCGAGCAGCTCCGTGGAGCCCGTGTACGGCGGCCCCTGGAAGCGGACCTTCTCCACGTAGCGCTTCATGGCGCGGTTGACGCGCTCCTCGCCGATGAAGTCCTGCAGCGCGTACATGGCGAGGCTGCCCTTCTGGTAGTGGATGTACTGCTGGTTCTCCACGCGGGACAGCGGCACTTCCTTCTTGCGCTCCAGCGCGCGGCCCATGAGGTAGCCGTCCAGCTCGAACTTGAGGAAGCGCTTCATCTTCGTCGCGCCGAAGCGGTGCTTCATCACCATCAGAGCGGTGTACTGGGACATCGTCTCCGACGTCATGGTGGCGCCCTGCGCGCGCGCGCCCACCACCTGGTGCGCCCACCACTGGTGGGCAATCTCGTGCGCGGTGACGTAGTACGGGTAGTCCACGTCATCAGCGGCGCCGTCCCGTACGCGGGCGATGAAGCCGATGGATTCCGAGTACGGAATCGTGTTGGGGAAGGACTGGGCGAAGGCCCCGTAGCGGGGGAACTCCAGGATGCGGGCCTGACGGTGCTGGTACGGCCCGAAGTTCTCGGTGCAGTAGTCCAGCGTCTCCTTCATCCCCCGCATCATCCTGTCGAGGTTATAGGTGTGCTTGGGGTGGTGGTAGATCTCCAGCGCCACGTTCTTCCACGTGTCCCGCGCCACCGCGTAGCGCGCGGACAGCACCGAGTAGAACTTGAGGATGGGCTGGTCCATCTTGTAGCGGAAGAAGCGACGGCCCCCCTCGGTCCACTCCTTCTCCAGGTAGCCGGGCGCGAGGGCGATCTGATCCGCCGAGGTGCTCACCGTGGCCTGGAAGCTGACGAAGTCCGAGTCCGAGGTGATGTAGTTGTTGGCCTTGGCCTTCGGGTCATCCCGGTCCGGCATGCGCTCCTTGGGCGCCAGGCCGTACTCCTTGCGGTCACCGTCCTCCACCAGCTCCGCGTCCTCCTGGTAGCCCAGCGTGGGGAGGTTGCCGCTGTTGAAGAACGTGCCGTTCTCGACGATGTCCGTGCGCGTGGAGCCATGCTTCAGGCCGCGCGGCGCGTACTCCAGGTCGAACACCAGGTCCGTCTCGGCGCCAGGAGCCAGCGGCGTGGGCAGCTCGAAGACGAACAGGCCGAGCGACTCGTCGCGCTTCGTCGGAGTGTCCACACCCGCGAGGGACAGCTTGCGCACGCGAGCGTCGCGAGGCAGCTCCATCAGCACCTGGGAGATGGGCTGGTCCGTCTTGTTGCGCACGCGGTAGGTGCCCAGGGTCTCCAGGCGTCGCTCTTCCGGGTGGATGTGGAAGGTGACGTCCACCGCGGTGACGCGCGGGTGGGGCAGGGCGGCGAAGGACCTGTAGTCCTTCTCGTAGCGGGCCAGCGCGCGCTCGGTGTCCTTCGCGGTGACGTACGGATTGAGGAAGCGCGTGTTGTAGGTGATGAACGCGCCGGTCCCCACGAACACGAGCGACGCGACAGTGGCGGTCACCGTCCAGGCCCGGGTGCGGCGGGCCCGCGCTTCCACGAGCCGCTCCTTCCAGGCCGTCCCGCGTCCCCGGACGACGATGAGCGCGCCCACGGCCACCATGAGCGTGGCCAGGCCGTACCAGTACAGGCGGTGCCAGGCGACAGCCGCCAGGAAGTGGCCATAGCCGTTCAGGTCCGAGTACGGCGCCGAGGGCTCCGCGCCATAGCGCACCAGCGGCTCCTCGATGCCCAAGAGCCCCAGCGCGGCCTGCGAGGCGAAGTACAGCACCATCACCAGGTACGCGACGTACTTCTGGTGGATGAGCACCTGCGCGAAGAAGGCCAGCACGCACAGGAGGATGTTGTGCGTGAAGTCCAGCAGGAGGATCTCCGTGAAGTACAGCCACCACTCGATGTCGAAGAAGCCCCGGCTCACCTGGGAGATGACCGTCGCGAGCGCGACGACGGCCTTGAGCGACAGCACCACCATCAGCAGCGCCCCGAACTTCGCGGAGTAGCCGACCCACGTCGGGGCCCGCGTCGCGTCGACGATGTCGCCCAGGCCCGCGTCCCGCTCCTTCCACACCAGCTCGCCCGCGTAGAACGTCAGGGTGATGAGCACGAAGGGATGGAAGGCGGACGTGGTCGTCTCCAGCGCCTGCCACGTCACGGGCAGGGTGGCGGTGCCGAAGAGCTGCTTGGAGATGAGCGACGCAATCGTCACGAAGGCCAGGCCCGCGACGACGAAGGACCAGTACACCGGCGAGCGAAGCACGTCGCGGAACGCCAGCCACGAGGAGGACAGCGCCGTGCGCACCCAACTGCCGAACGTGGGCTCGGCCCGCGTGGTGGGGATGGCCACGGGAGCAGAGGGCGTCTCCTCCTTCGCCGCGGGGCGCGCGCCGCTGTGCTCCTCCACGGTGGTCCGGAAGCGCGCCACGGTGAGGCCCAGCAGCAGGGCGGCCACGGCGCTCCACAAGAGCCGGTTGACGAGCAGCAGGCCGGCGAACGGAATCAGGTCCCGGTTGCGCTCCGCGGGCGTCCAGTACCGCGTCGTGTTCTCGATGCTGGTGAACCCGAACGGGTCCAACACCGAGCCGAGGTCCTGGTTGGACACGTCCGACATGGCGGAGCTGATGACCAGGTAACCCAGCACCAGCACCACCATGCCCACGTACACCGGGGCCATGCGGCGCGTGAGCGCGGCCAGCGAGAAGAACACCGTCCCCGCGAAGAACAGCGTGGGCCACACGCCGACCAGGTAGGGCCAGATGTACGCGAGCGTCTGGTGTGGCCCCAACTGCGTCGAATCGACCAGCCACACGACGCCCGCGCCCACGAGCAGGCCGGGGACGATGGCCAGCATCAGGCTGGCGCTGAAGAGGTACGCGCCCAGGAAGCGGCCGAGCAGGTACGGCGCCTTCTTCACGTTCTTCGTGAAGATGAGCATCCACGTGCCGTGGCCGAAGTCCTGGTGCGCGGCCTGGCCGAAGATGGCCGCGACCATGAAGAGGCCGAAGAGGGCGATGATGGTGATGAAGGCGAAGAGCGTGTGAGGGCTGTTGGCCAGCACGCGCTCGGAGCCGGAGCTGGCGGAGACGCTGCGGAAGACTCCGCCCGTGGCCAGCATCATCAGCAGGCCGGCGCCCGCCAGCACGGCGGCGTAGATCCAGGTCGAGAGCATCTTGACCCGGCGCCGCAATTCGAAAGTCACGAGAGCGCTGAACATGGGTCCTCGCTCACGCCTTCTTCGACGCGCGTGACAGCGCGTGGAAGTAGACGTCCTCCAGGTCGGGAGTCGCCGGCTCGAAGCCCGCCGGTGCGCTCTCCGCGTGGACGTGCACCAGCCGCTGGCCCGCCACGCGCCTGACGGCGATGACCTCCAGCTCCTTCGTCAGCGCGTCCAGCTCCTCCTGCTTCGTGACGAAGCGCTTCCACACGCGCCCCTGCAGCGCGTCCACCAGCCGGAGCGGGTGACCGCTCGTGACGACGTTGCCCTGGGCGAGGATGGCCATGTTCTGGCAGAGGTCCGCCACGTCCGAGACGATGTGCGTGGACAGGAGCACCACGACGTCCGCGCTGATCTCCGCCAGCAGGTTGTGGAAGCGGAAGCGCTCGGCCGGGTCCAGGCCCGCGGTGGGCTCGTCGACGATGAGCAGCTTGGGGTCTCCCAGCAGCGCCTGGGCGATGCCGAAGCGCTGCTTCATGCCGCCGGAGAAGCCGCCGAGGCGCCTGTCCCGGTGCTCCCAGAGGTTCGTCTTGGTGAGCAGCGCCTTCACGGCGTCATGGCGCGGGCCGCGCTGTGACAGGCCCTTGAGCTGCGCCAGGTGGTCCAACATGTCCCAGGCCGTCACCTTGGGGTACACGCCGAAGTCCTGGGGCAGGAAGCCCAGCACGTCGCGCAGCTTGTCCTTGTCGCGGCGCACGTCGATGCCGTCGAACGTCATCGTCCCGCCGTCAACGTCCTGCAGCGTGGCGATGCTGCGCATGAGCGTCGACTTTCCGGCACCGTTGGGGCCGAGCAGTCCGAACATGCCGCGCGGAATGGTGAGGGTGACGTCGTGCAACGCCCTCGTTCCATTGGGATACGTCTTGGACACGCCTTCGAGTCGGAGCTCCATGTCGGGCATCAACCTAGCCCATCCGTTACCATGCGCTCCATGTTCTCGCCGCGCTGGAGTCCCTGTCTCGCGCCCGTCCTCTTGGTGTGCGCGTGTGGTGAGGGAGAGCCCGTCATGCTGGAAGCCACGGCGGCCGACTGTGGGAGCGCCGAGCCCCTGCGCCTGGAGCGCCTGCCGGTGGGCAGCATGGTGCTCAACTCCTATTTCCTCCAGGAGGAGGCCGCGCGCGACGTGCGCCGCGGCCTGTCCGAGTCGCCTGTCCTCGAGGAGGTGCTGGCCAAGGCGGCGGCGCTCGGCGTCGTGGCGCTGCGGACCAATGGCCACAACGAAGCGCCGGAGAAGGTGGGCGACAGCACCATCCAGGTGGGTCCTCTCCAGTACGACGAGGTCGCCCTGCGAGGGCTGGACCGGGTGCTCGCCCGCGCGCGCGTGCATGGTGTCAGGCTGGTGCTCACGCTCGGCAACTACTGGGATGCCTACGGCGGTACGCGCCAGTACGTGACGTGGGCGGGGCTGCCGTCTCCCATCCAGGGCGACCCGCGCTTCTTCACCGAGCCCGTCGTCGTGGCGCTCTACAAGGAGCACATCGCGCGGATGTTGGAGCGGGTGAACACGGAGGATGGCATCCGCTATGGCGACCATCCGGCGGTGCTCGCGTGGGAGCTGCTCAACGAGCCGCGCGGCCGGGGCCTGGACGCGGAGGGCGCGCGCATGCGGGCGTGGGTGGATGAGGTGGCGCGCGAGGTGAAGTCCCGCGCGCCGGGCCACCAGGTGGGCACGGGCGAGGAAGGTTTCGAGCCGACCTCGGAGGGTTATGACGGCGCCTTCTGGGCTCGCGCGGGCACGACGATGCTGCGCACGCCGGGCTCCAGCTTCACGCGCAACACCGCGTCGCCGTACATCGACTTCGCGTCGGTGCACTTCTATCCAGAGTCGTGGGGCCTGGACGACGCGGACATGGCCGAGGCGGGAGCGCGGTGGATTCGCGAGCACGCGGCCATCGCCCGGGGGCTGGGCAAGCCGCTGTTCGTGGGCGAGCTGGGCCTGCGCAACGAAGGCGCCCTGGACTTGTCCCAGCGCCGCGCGCTGTATCGCGGCTGGCTGGAGTGCATGCGCAAGTCCGCCGTGGGCGCCGGCGCGCTGTGGATGTTCGCCAACGACGCGCGGCCGGACGCGTGGGACGAGCACACGTTCTTCTTCCGCGACGGCACGCAGCCAGAGGACCCGGCCAACCGCTATGCCGACCTGGTCGTGGAGGCCGCGGCCGCGGCGAAGCCCTGACGCACGAAGGCCCGGTCGGGAGTCGTGCTCCCACCGGGCCCGGCGTGTCATGCGTGTGGCGGGGACTCAGTATGCGACGTGCACGTGGTCTCCGTGGCCACCGATGGCGCCAATGGGCGAGCCGTTCTTGATGCCGCCCTTCGGGTCATAGAACATCTCGGTGGGCTTCGTGCCCGCCAGGCGCGTGTAGTACTCGGCCATCTTCGCCGGGCTGCCCGCCACGTCGATGGCGCGGCCCTTGTAGTGGTACGAGCCCGGCGTGTGCGTGCCGCCCGTCGTCGAGGTGATGGTCAGCCCCATCTGCCGGGCCAGGTTCGACGCGAAGTCGAGCTTCTGGCGGTTGGAGCCGTTCACCGGGAAGTTGCCGGGGACAGTGCCGGGGCCCTTGGCGCCGTCCGGCTTGCCGTCCCACATGTCCTGGTTGCGCGAGTTGAAGAGGGAGCGGCCCGTGTTGTTGCCCACGATTCCGTCCGCCTCCAGCCCGTGCTTGCGCTGGTACGCCGCCACCGCCGCCTTCGTCTTCGCACCGAAGATTCCGTCCGCCGTGCCCGGGTTGTAACCGGCCTTGGCCAGGGTCTTCTGCAGCCGCGTCACATCCGAACCGCGCGTACCGACCTGGAGCATGGAGGGCCTCTTTCTCTCTCGCCGAAGGCGGAAGGCTTCGTACAAGAGGGTTATCGGCGCTCATGTCCGTGAGTTGCGGCTTAAGTAGGACAAAACCCGGAATGTCGGTTTTTAGAGCCTGTTTGGAAAACTCGCGTCACACCGAAATGAGGCCCTTGCGGATGCCCTCGGTGACGGCCTCGACGCGGTTGGTCACCTCCAGCTTCCGGTAGATGTGCTCCAGGTGGGTGCGGATGGTGGCCTTGCTCAGGGTGAGGAGCCGGGCGGCCTCGCTGTTGGAGACGCCCTTGGCGATGAGCTGGAGGATTTCGCGCTCGCGGTCCGACAGCGGCTTGAGCGGGGGCTCCTCGGGAGAGGGGTTCGCGGCGGGCGTGGGCGCGGGCGGGGGCGAGG
>NZ_JABXEM010000259.1:0-16001 GCF_013372595.1 Myxococcus sp. AM011 | reverse complement strand
GGGCGGGGCTGTCGGTGGAGCGCCTCAAGGGCACCACGGCGGCGTGGGTGGACCGGGATTCGGTGGCGGGCTACCTGTTGCCCACCGCGTACCTGAAGGCGCAGGGGCTGGAGCCGGCGCGGGCCTTCTTCGCGCAGCACTTCACGGGCTCCTATCAGGGCGCGCTGGAGTCGGTGCTGGACGGCAAGGCGGACGTGACGAGCGTCTTCTGTCCGCCGTCCTCCACGGGGCTGACGTACAGCACCGGCGTGGAGGACGTGCTGGGCACGGGCGCGGGGCGCCGCTTCGAGCTGATTGCGTACACGGACGAGGCGCCCAATGACGGGGTGCCGGTGGCCATGGGGCTTCAGCCGCAGTTGGTGACGACGCTGGAGTCGACGCTGCTGGGCTTGCAGTCCTCGCCGGAGGGCGTGTCGCTGTTGAAGGACATCTTCAACGCGGAGCGCTTCGAGCCCTCGCCTCGCATGGGCTACCGCGCGCTGTACCGCGTGGCGCTCGCGAGCCTGTAGCGCGCCGCGGCGCGCGATTTCGCGTGGGTGGCTCCAGCGAGCCGGTGCAGGATGCCGCGCATGAGCGACCTCAAGAACTACCAGGGCGGCTGTCACTGCGGGCAGGTGCGGTACGAGGTGAAGCTGGACCTCTCCCAGCCCGCGATAACGTGCAACTGTTCCATCTGTCAGAAGACGGGCTCCATGTTGAGCTTCGTCCCGGTGTCGGAGTTCACGCTGCGCTCCGGCGACGCGGCCCTCACGGACTACCAATTCAACAAGAACGTCATCCACCACCTCTTCTGCTCGAAGTGTGGCGTGCGCTCCTTCGCGCGCGGCGTGGGCCCGGATGGCGCGGAGATGGCCGCCATCAACGTGCGCTGCCTGGATGGCCTGGACCTGGGCACCGTGAAGACGATGCAGTTCGACGGCCGGAGCCGCTGAGCCGTCAGTCGCCTTCGGGCTCACCGTGAGAGCCACCGCCGCGCGGCGGCACGCGCTTGGGCGCGGAGCCGCTGTCGGCGGGCCTCGCGGCACCTGTCCGGCCAGGAGGAGGCGAGGGCGCCTTGCCGGAGCCCGTGCCGCCCTTGGCCGGAGCCGTCGGAGCGGGCGACCCGCTGTTGGTGCCCTGGCCTCGCGGAACGGGCGCGGCCGTCGTCGAGGAACCCGCTCCCGCGCGCTTGGGCCCCATGGGCGTGGTCGACGACGCGGACACGCCGCCTCCCGGAGTCTTGGAGGGCAGGGCGGGCGCCGAGGGTGAGGAGGCGCCTGGCTTGCGTGGAGGCGCGGACGCGGTGCGCGGCGCGGCCTTCGGCGCGGAGTTGCCCGTGTCACCCGCCGCCGCTGCCGCCGCGGCCTGCTGTCGGGCGGCGAGGCGCGGGTCGTAGTGGATGACGGTGGGCTCGGCGGCGAGCCGCTCCTCCTCCAGCTCCTCCGAATACGTGTCCTGCATGAAGGCCGCGAGGTGCGCCGGCGTCGCGTGCAGCTTGTGCTGCACGAGGAACTCATCCAGCGCGAGCTGCACTTCGCCCGCCGACGCGAAGCGCTCGTCGCGCTTGCGCGCCAGCGCCTTGAGCACAATCGCGTCCAGCTCCTTCGGGATGTCCGCCGAAATCTCCGACGGCGGGACAATCTTCGTCCCCACCACCGCCTTGAGCGTGGCGATCTCCGTGTCCCGCTTGAACAGGCGCTGGTGCGTCAGGAGCTCGTAGAACACCGTGCCCAGTCCGAAGATGTCGGAGCGATGGTCCAACGGCTCGCCCCGCGCCTGCTCCGGGGACATGTACGCGTGCTTGCCCTTGATGGTGCCGACCACCGTCTGGGAGAACTTCCCGGACGCCTTCGCCACCCCGAAGTCGATGAGCTTGACGCCGCCGTTGTAGCCGACGAGCACGTTCTGCGGTGACACGTCCCGGTGGATCAACGCCAGCTTGCGGCCCGACGGACTGCGCGCGTTGTGCGCCGCATCCAACCCCGCCGCCGCGTCCGCGATGATGCGGCACTTGAGCGCCAGCGGAATCGACAGCTTGCGCTGCTGGGCCCTGAGTCCCAGGGGCCCCACCGCCTCGCCATGCACGTACTCCATGGCGATGAAGTACTGCCCGTCCACGTCACCCAAGTCATAAATCTGGGCGATGTTCGGGTGGTTGAGGTGCGCGGCGATGCGCCCCTCGTCGAGGAACATCTCGATGAACTCGTCGTCCTCGGACAGGTGGGGCAACAGCCGCTTCACCACCAGCAGCTTCTGGAAGCCCACCGGCCCCTTCTGCCGAGCGAGATAGACGGCGCCCATCCCGCCGATGGCGATTTTCCGCAACAGCTCGTAGCGGCCGAATGTCTCCACGTCGGGGCCACGATAGCCGCGCGGGGCCCACATGCGGAAGCCCGCGCCGCGTCATTTCCCCGGAGACGACCGCGCCCCGCATCCAGGTGGATGCGGGGCGCTTGTACCTCGGCGACCTCAGGGAGTGGTGGGAGGGACCTTGCAGACGCTGCGGTAGCGCACCTCCACCGTCTGTCCGGGCGTCGGCACCGCCGCGCCCCCGAAGACGATGGTGTTCGCGGCCCCGTCATACGTCCACTGGGTGTCCGGCACCGGCTGGCCCTGCACGCGCACCGTCATCTCCGCGGCGCCCGCGGGCTGGGCCGTCAGCGGGAAGTCCGCCTGCAGGTCTCCCGCGCGCTGGATGACCGAGTCCAGGAGGGGCCGGTAGTCGCCCTCGCAGATGGACTCCGCCCGGCCGCCCGTCCCGCGGGCGACTTCCGCGAACCGGTCCGCGTCTCCACCAGCCGTGGTGCAGCGGGTGTCGGTGGGCACCAGCGCGTAGAGCTGGCTGCGGTGTGACATGCCCGTGCCCTTCAGCGTCTGGAGGAACTGGATGTAGCTGTCCGGCACGAAGCCCGAGTTGTCGTCCTCGTCCGCCAGCACCACCACGGCCATCCGCGCCGCCGGCCGGGTGAAGCCCCAGTTGCCGTCGTTGGGCTGCGCGGTGCGCGGGTCGTCCGTCTGCTCGGACAGCGGCGCGGAGAGCGCCTGGCGCATCGTCTCCAGGCCCTGCACCAGGTTGTGGCACAGGCCCACGTCGATGTTGGCCTGGAGCCCCGCCGCCGCGTTGGGGCTGTTGCTGGAGAGCACCCGCGCGCGGTTGCCGTCCACCGGGAACAGGCGCCCGGCCTCGCCACCGTTGGCGCCGCCACCACACTGCGGCCCGCGCTGTACCAGGCCCGTGCTGGTGACACCCACGCGCACGTCCACGTTCTGCTGCCGCGCGTAGTCCAGCCAGCCGGGAATCGCCGACTTCAGGCGCTCCTGGTACGGGTCCATCGTCGTCGTGTTGGAGACCACGAAGAGCACGTCGAGCTGGCTGTCGGTGCCCTGCGTGTAGCGGTCCACCTGGATGCCCTCGTGGTTCGTCTCGCCAATCAGCGGCACCAGGAACGGCGCGGCCTCGTTCGCGGCGCGCAGGTACATGGGCGTGTAGTGCTGACCCAGCACGTTGCGCGCGTAGTCCACCTCCAGCTCGAAGCCCTCGCCGGCCAGGAGCGTGCGCGGCTGGGTGATGGGCGTCAGCAGCGAGAACTGCGTGCTCGTGCCATTGCCGATGTCGGCGCCCGTCACGGTGATGGGCTCACTGCACCGGTTGGAGATGTACGTCTTGCGCGGCGCCGCGGCGCAGTCGTAGCGGATGGCGCCGAAGTCCACGTACGAGGGCGTGGCGACCAGGCAGCTCGCCTTGGACACACCCTTGAGGGGCAGCGTCACCGTGGGCGCCGCCGGGTTGTTCACCGTCAGCTTCAGCTCGCCCGTGTACTCCCCCTCGGCCGAGGGCCGGAAGGCCACCATGGCGCTGAAGGCCGTATCGTAGAGCACCACGCCACCGGTGAGCTTGCCGCCCGGCATGAAGAAGGCGCCGTTCGCGTCGTTGGACAGGTGCACGTCCTTCACCGCGCACTCCGCGCGTCCCGGGTTGCGGAAGTAGAAGCCCAGCACCGCGCCCCGGCCCGGCACCACGTTGCCGAAGTCCATCACCGGCTGGGGCAACAGCTCGTACACGCAAGGCCCGCTGGTGCGCGCCCGGCCCGTCAGGATGACCTCGCGCTCCGCGTTGAAGAGGTCGTCCGAGCGCACGCGCAGCCGCGCCTGGAAGGTGCCCTCCGACGTCGGCTCGAAGTAGACCTTCAGCTCCAGGGCGTCGTTGCCCGGCGCGATTTCCAGGCCGCCGGAGTCCAGCGCGGGCCACGCGCCCGCCGTCCACGGATAGCGCTGCGTGCCGCGCGTGGGCACGTCCACGTTGAACTGGTTGCTGGCGCCGTCCGAGACCACGCCCACGAAGCGCAGCGAGCCGTTGGTGCCCGCGTTGGTGATGCGGATGACCTTCTCCACCTTGCCGCCCACCGGCAGCTCGCCGAAGTCCAGCGCCACCGGCGTCACCGCCAGGGTGGGCCGGCCGCCCCGCGCGTCCAGGATGACCTCTGACTGCCGAGGCTTGTCGGACGCGTAGTTCACCTTGAGGTCGCCCACGTTGGGGCCGGAGAAGCGCGCGGCGAACTCCATCTTCAGCTCCACCACCTCGCCCGGCGCCACCGTGGAGCCCTCCGGCTTGGAGAGCGGCACGAAGGCGTGGTCGCTGGTGATGAGCTGCGAGATGGTGACGGGCCGCCAGGTGATGTTGCGCGCTCGCGTGAAGGACTGCGTGCGCTCATGCACTGGAATCAAATCGAAGGGCACCGGCGCCGGGTCGAACACGAAGGCGGTGGCCACCGAGTTGCCCTTGAGGTCCACCACCGTCGCGGTGCACGTCTCGCACGAGCGCACCTCCAGCCGAGCGTCCATGGCCCCCAGCGCGCGCGGCAGGTACTGCGTGCTCACCTTGCGCGAGGACAGCGGCGGAATGGTGATGGTGTCCGGCGTGAAGGGGTCCGGCCAGTCGCCGTGCACCGCCAGCGTCAACGGCAGGTCCACCGGATTGGTGACGGTGACCTCCAGGTTGCGCTCGCTGTCCACCTCCAGCGTCTCGTAGTCGAGCACCGGCGGGTCGATGATGATTTGCGTGGGCGTGCCCAGGCCGGTGACTCGCACCTGCGCCTGCGCGCCCTGGTTCGCGTCGGTGGAGACGTAGACCGTCTCCTCCGTCACGCCTTCACCCAGCGGGTGGAAGCGCACGCGCACCAGATGCGACTCGCCCGGCATCACCCGGCCGCCGCCATCCGCCAGCTCCACCTCGTACGAGGGGTTGCCGATGATGGGCAACGCCTCGATGGCGAAGAAGGGCACATAGCCGACATTGCGGATGCGCACCTCTCGCTCCCGCCACCCGCCCACCGGCACCTCGCCGAAGTCGAGCACGTCCATGTCCACCACTGCTGTCGCCTGCACCGCGCGGGTTTCATTCCCCTCGTGGCAGCCAACCAGTCCAGTGGCGACGAGTACCGCCATCGCGAGGACTCGCCCCCTCAACCCCATCCCCATTGTCCGCTCCTCACCCTTCTCCCCACACGCACCCGTCTGGGTCCGGTGCGTGATCCGCCGGCTTCCCCTATTCCAATTCGCATACCAACCGAAAGGACGAGGACGGTGTCCTGAATTCAAGGGGTTGGGATGCGCAGTCGCCGCCGTGGGCGTCAGGTGGAACGGAGTTACCCTGGAAGGTGAAAGACTTTTCCAGGTGTTCTGACCGGTGCGGGGCCTTCAGCGGATGAAGTCGCGGAGCATGCGAGCGACTTCGGCGGGCCGTTCCATGTGCACGTGATGTCCACCAGGAATCATCAGCGGCGGTGCGACGAGGGTGCGCAGGGCCGCCACCCGCGCGTCCAGCTTCGGGGCGTCAGGCCACAGGCCGTCCTGGCCGCGGATGAGCTGCACCGGGCAGGTGAGGGCGGCCTGGAGGGCGAGCCACTGTGCTTCGTCGTACCCCTGCGCGAAGCGACGCCGGTGTCGTGAGTCGAACGTGAAGGCCACCCCCCCTTCGTATGGCTCGGTGCCATGCCGGGCCAGATGCAAGGCGGCGGCCTCCGGCAAGGAGGGGTTGTTCTCGCGCAGTCGCCCGGCGGCGGACGCGACATCCGGGTAGCGCTTGCGATTCGGGGGCCGGCGCGAGTCATTCAGGAAACCTCGCAGCCGCTCCACGGCGACTTCGGGCGGCCCGCCGCTGGGGCCCAGGCTTTCGATGAGCGACAGGCCGAGCACCCGCTCCGGCCGCACGGCCGCGTACGTCAGCGCGATGATGCCGCCCAGCGAGTGGCCCACCAGGTGCGCGCGCGTCAGCCCCAGCCCGTCCAGCGCGGCCTCTATGTCGAGGAGGAGGTCGCCGGATTGGTAGTGGGCCTCGGGCGGCGCGTGCGCGCTCTGCCCCATGCCGCGGAAGTCGAGCAGCGCCACGCGCCAGTCGGCGGGCACGTGCTCCAGGACACCGTCGAAGCTGTGGGAGTGGTCCAGCCAGCCGTGGAGGAACAGCACGGCGGGCGCGGTGTCGGGACCCGGACGCCAGCGCACGTGAAGGCGCAGGCCCTGGGCATCGACGAAGCGGGATTCGAGCGGGGTGGACACGGGGCGGCTCCTCCCCGTGGCTTACCCCAGCGTGAGTCCTGTCTCTAGCGCGGCGGCGTGGGCGGCCTCGGAGGCGCCCCGGTATCGGGCTTGGACATCACCAGCGCGAGCTGTCGCGCCTGGTTCTCCGTGGCACAGCGATACTCCTGGATCCTCCCGTTCTCCTTCTCGATACGGAGTACCCAGACGTCGTTTTCCTTCGTGACATTCGGCCGCTGAGACATGTGGCGGTTCCTCCCCACCCTGGGGCACAAGCACGTCTCGTGCCCGACAACGGGTTTGGAGCCAAATGCCCGATATCCGGGCCCTACACCCCGCACGGGTAGGGTCAGGTGACAAATTTGGTTCGCCGTTGCGACAAATTTTGGATCATGACCCTGACAGCCCTTGCGTAGTACCCCAGGGCTGGGTCGGTTGAGACCTGTATCACTGAGAGGGATTGGATGTTCAGAGGGCGTCCGGCCACTCCCAGGCGGAGCGATAGCCCTCGGTCGTTTGAGTCCCTTCGATGAAGCGCGCGTAGAAGGGATGACCGCTGAGGGTGGCGGAGTCGCCCACGACGAAGAGGTGCCGGCGGGCGCGGGTGAGGGCGACGTTCATCCGGCGCAGGTCGTTGAGGAAGCCGACCTGGCCCTCGCTGTTGGAGCGGGTGAGGGAGACGAGGATGGCGTCCTTCTCCCGGCCCTGGAACGCGTCCACCGTGTCGACTTCCACGTCGGGGGCGAAGGACTCCATCCGCTCGCGCAGGCGGTGGGCCTGGGCGCTGTAGGGCGTAATCACCGCGAGCTCGCGCTGCGACAGTCCGGCCGCGAGCAGCGCGCGGGCGCGGGCCTCGATGAGGTCCGCCTCGCCGGTGTTGAAGAGGCTGCGGGTGGTGGGCTCCACCTCCTCGTCGAAGCCCTTGCCCGCGGTGTCGAGGAAGAGGACGGGCGGGGCGTCCAACTGCGTGTCGGGAGGCAGGACGTCCGCGAGCGTGCGGTCCGCGACGGAGGGGTGGGCGCGCAGCGCGCCGCCGTACATCTCGCGCGAGGGGAAGTCCATGATGCGCGTGTTCATCCGGTACTGCTCGCGCAGCATGCGCTTGACGCCGTCGCCGTGGTCCGCGAGCAGCCGCTCGAAGAGGCTCACCGCGAGGCCCGCGCGGGCGGCCTCCTGCGACAGCACGGTGGGAGGGAGCTGCTGCGGGTCTCCGGCGAGGATGACGATGGGCGCGCGCAGGAAGCCCAGCAGGGCGAGCGGCTCGGTGGCCTGGGTGGCCTCGTCGAGCAGCGCCAGGTCGAACTTCTCACCGGAGAGCACGTTGGACTCGAGGCTCGCGAGCGTGACGCAGACGACGTCCGCGTTGGCCAGCACGGCGCGCACCGCCTTGCGCTCCAGCGCGCGGGCCTCGTCGAGCATCGCCTTGGCCTCCGTCGTGGAGGCGCGCGCGTTGGAGAAGCGCTCGCGGCTGCGGCCCTGGGTGCGCTGGCGTCGCGCGTAGCCCAGGAGGGAGAACGCCTCGTCGAAGAGGTCTCGCGAGATGATGCGGTCCGGGTGCTCCTCCACGACGATGTCCAGCGTGTGTTCCTGGAGCCGGGCGGCGACGCGGGCGGGGTGGCCCACGCGAATCGCTCGCAGACCCTGGGCCAGACACAAGTCCAACAGGTGGTCCACGGCGGCGTTGCTGGCGGCGGTGCAGAGCAGGCGCTGGCCCCGGGCCACGGCTTGCGCCGCGACCTCCGCCAGCACGGTGGACTTGCCGGTGCCCGGCGGGCCGTGGACCAGGAAGAAGTCCTCGGCGGCGAGCGCGCGCCCCACCGCGTCCAGCTGCTCCGGGTTGAGGGGGCGGCCGGCCTCGAAGGGGCGGGGCGTGTCGGTGCGCGGAGGCTCGTTGCCGAGGAGGACTTCGCGCTTGCGGCGCTCCAGGCCCTTGTCCATCGCCTTCACGCGCTGGAGCCCGTTGCGCATCCGCTCGTAGGTGATGTCGTTGGGGACGACGTCCAGCCGCAAGAGGCCCTCGTGCACGTACGGCGGCGGCGAGCGGTCGAAGGCGAGCTGGAGGCGCGTGGCGCTGGCGCGCGAGACGAGCGCCTTGGCGGGCTCGCTCACCTCGGCGCGGCGGGGGAACACCGCCACGAGGTCGCCGTTGTGCAGGCGTGAGGGCAGCCGCGCGCGGTCGGCCCGGGCCAGGGTGAGCAGGACGCGGCCACCCAGGCCGACCTCCTCCTCCACCGTCTCCAAGTCGAGGACGGACAGGCCCTGCTCCTCGCGCTCGTGGAGGGACAGGCCCTCGGCGAGGGTGGCCAGGCGGGCTTTCTCGGCCTCGCGCTCCTTGGAGAGCAGTGAGCCGAGCTGGTCGAAGAAGGAGACGTCACGGGCCATGGGCCCTTGTCATGCCATCCGGACGCGGCGACGGCCAGTGTCTCGGATGTTGGCGTGTCAGGCCGTGGGCGGCGGGCCGGTGCCCCGTGTGCAAGCTGGAGCACCGGCCCTCCCGTCGTCGGGGGACGACTACGGCTGGATGAGGCCGCCGCTCACCACGAGCGCGTACACGGCGTCGATGGCGCGCGTCGCCGGGTTCGTGTCCTGGACAATCTCGTCGCCCAGCACGTCCACCTTCCAGGTGCCCGCCGCGGGCTCGCGGATGAAGACGTTCTCCACGGTGTCCACCTTGTTGGAGACGCCGCCGGACGTGGAGACGTTGCCCGCGGACAGCCCGTTGTTGCCCCAGTAGATGACGCCCGACGGCGACGTCACGCGCACCGACAAGTCATTGATGCGCGCCTGCGCGGCGCCCACGGTGCCCGCCGGGTCCGTGTAGACGAGGGTGACGTTGAACTCCTTCTGACCCTGGGGAACGGCGACGGAGTAGGACTTGATGCCCAGTGGAAGCAGGGTGTCCGTCTCGTTGATGATGCTCGTCTCCGCGGCGCGCGTGTGCAGGCGCTCCAGGTTCGCGTGTCCCCAGCCCTGGCGCACGCGCGTCAGGTCGCCGTTGGTGCCACCCAGGGGCCACTCGTAGCGGGACGCCAGGTTGATCATCAACGCCTTGGCGGTGGACATCTTCGGGCGGCTGGCGAAGACATCCGTTCCGCCACCGAAGCCGGCCCACACGCCCTCGTGCCACATCTGGAACAGGAGCCCGAAGTGGCCCGACGTCTGTGGGGTGGCCGCGCTGGTGCCGCTGAAGTTGTAGTACGAGTTGTTGCTCGTGTTGTTGGCCGAGCGGACCGCGTCATAGAAGAACGCGAGGTCCGGCTTGATGCGCCCGTCCGCCGCGGGGCCGATGCTGGCGCCGCCGTTCCACCGGTCATCGCCGGGGTTGGCGTTGTCGTAGTGGTAGAAGCCGCCCACGGAGACGATGTTCTTCGCCCACGCCTGGGGCCGCGAGTTGCGCGTGCCGGCGTTGCTCTGCGACTGGGTGCTGAGGATGGGGTACTTGAACAGGTAGTCGTCCACCTCGGCGGAGATGGTGGTGTACGCGGTGCCCAGCGTGCTGCCCACGCTCGACGTCTGGAACACGGCGCGATAGGGGCCCGCCGGGTCCGTCAGCTCGCGGTTGATGTCGTAGCGGGACTTGGGGCCGCCGAATTGGCTGGACTCGCTGTAGAGGAAGAAGATGCCCTGGCCGTCGGGCAGGAGGCCCCGCGCGGTGCCGTCCACGCCCTTGGCGAAGTTGATGCTGTAGCAGCTCGTCCCGTGCGCGCTGCCGGCGGCGGACGTGCTGTGGATGAGGGGCGGGTTGGCCCACTCCTGGTGCGTCGTGCGCAGCTCGGTGTCGAAGATTTCCCCGCGCACACCCTGGCCCGTCCAGGACTTGTTCGTCTCCAGGTAGTTGGCGCCTCCCACCGTGCGCACATTGTTCATGTCCACTTCACCCGGCCCGCCCCAGCGGTCGATGTACTGCACCGCATTGGAGCGCACGAGCCGCTCCAGCTGCGGCTGGGTGAGCGTGGCCTCCACGCGCAGGCCACCGGCCTCGACGAGCTCCACCGTGCCGCCCAGCTCGCGCACCGTCTCCGCGACTTCACCCTGCCGGGCCGCGCCGCGCTCGCCCACCATGATGGAGTAGCGCTGCGGCTCCAGCCGCGCCGAGCGCCCCGTCAGGGCTTCGCGCAGGAAGCCTTCCACGCGGTACTCGGGATGGTACGGCCCCACCCAGCGCACGAAGGGCAGCTCCGCCACGCGCTTTCGGGTGTCCGCGTCCATCTCCACCAGGAAGGTGTGGTCCGTGAGGAAGCGCAGCACCTTGCCGCCCTCGCGCTCCAGGGCTTCGCGCAGCTCCGGCAGCGGCGTCGCGTGGAGCTGCACGAGCGACAGCGTGTTCTCCGCGTCCGCCGCCAGCAGGCCCGCCACCAGGGGCACCTGCGCGCTCAGCGGGTCGAACGTCACGTGTGCCAGGCGCACTTCGTGGGTGGTGGCCATGGCGCGGCCCACCAGCTCCGTGCCGCCCCGGCTGTAGGCGAAGAAGTCCTGGCGCTCTCCGTCCGCGCCCTCCTCCTGCCAGACATGGAGCTGGAGCTGCGTCTTCGGAACGCCGAGCGTCCGCAGCCCCTGGACGGTGTTGTCCGTGCGGTGGAACACGTGGCCTGCGCCCGTGACGAGCGTGTAACGGCCGCTCACCGTGGCGGCGAGGCCCGTGGCGGGACGCGCGGCGCTCGCGGCCTGGGTGTCGACGATGCGCGCGGGAAGCGACGACGCGCGCTCGATGCCCATGCGTGACGGTGACTTCGAAGCAGCGAGCACCGGCAGCGGTGCGATGAGGCCCCAGCCCAGGGCCATGACAGAGAGCCGACGCCAGCGTCCCGCATACGACGAGAAGGGGGTTTCCATGCGGTGTCTCCTGTTCGGGTTGCGCTTCGTGTTGCGTCCACCGCGACCTGCTCCAGTGCGAGCGGTGGATTACGACAGCTCTTGAATTTGTGTAATTCGAGATTTAATTGTTAATCGAGATAATCGGTTCAGGGCAACACAATCGAGGTGCGGGCTGGGTCGGCTGTGCAATGCCTCACATCGCGGCCGGGTTTGGGTAGACGCGTGCGCTGGGAGCGGCATGCCCTTGGAGGTCTCCCGTTCCAGGGGCGGGCGTGAGCCCGGGAGTGCACCCCGCGCGGAGCGTCAGCCGAGGAGCGGGCGTCGCGTCCGGAAGGGCTCCGTCATGGAACTCATCCTCTTCATCGGGTTACAGGCCTCCGGCAAGAGCCGCTTCTTCCAGCGCCGCTTCTCGGACACGCACGTGCTGGTGAGCAAGGACCTGTGGCCTCACGCGCGACGCAAGGAGGCCCGGCAGCGTCGGCTCATCGTCGAGGCGCTGGGCGCGGGGCGTTCAGTGGTGGTGGACAACACGCACCCCACGCCGGAGCAGCGCATGCCGCTCATCGCGCTGGGGCATGAACGGGGCGCGCGCGTCCTCGGCTTCTACTTCGAGTCGAGGCTCGCGGACTGCCTGGCCCGGAACGCGAAGCGCGAGGGGCGGGCCCGGGTGCCGGAGGTGGCGCTGTTCGCCACGGTGAAGCAGCTGCGGCGGCCGAGCCTCGAGGAAGGTTTCGATTCGCTGTACCACGTGAGCTGGGCCGCGGACGGCGGCTTCAGCGTCGAGGACTGGAAGGAGGAGCGAGATGTGGGACCCGGATGAGCGCGGCGCAGGCCACGCGCGAGCTGGACGGGCGGCCGGTGTCCTTCAAGCACGAGCTGCTCTTCCAGCGGGGCATCAACTTCAACGAGCTGGCGCTCTGGCAGCGTCGGGGCTCCGCCATCCGTTGGGAGCAGTACACGAAGGAGGGCGTGGACCCACGAGATGGCTCACGTCAGCTGACGACGCGCCGCCGGCTCGGGGTGGACTCAGAGCTGCCGATGAAGGAGGCGTACGAGCGCTATCTGCGCGACGTGCTCACCGCGTCCTCTGTGTCGGAGGCGCGTTAGCCGGAGGTGCTGGGCTCCAGCGCCATCACCCGCCACAGCCGGGGCTTGTCGTACTTGGGCGGAATCATGCCCACCGGCCAGCCCTCGGCCGTGACTTCCGCGTACTGGTAGGTGCGTCCACCGTGGCGCATGCGGGTGCCCGTGCCCGGCAGGCCCACGCCCACCGCCGCGTGGGCCAGCGGGTCCGAGTAGAGAATCACCGCGTCGATGCCCACCTGTCGCAGCAACATCACCGCGAGCACCGCCTTGGAGTCGCAGTCGCCCTTGTTGCGCGCGGGCACCAGCGCGGGGGGGATGATGCCGAAGGGCTCGTCCACGGGCAGCTCGTAGTGGATGCGCTGCACGAAGTTGAGGATGAGCTGCGCGGCCTGCGCGGAGTCCAGGTTCCGCTCGCGCGCGGACGCGACGAAGCGCTCGCCCAGCGCCTTCACGGGCCCCGCGTTGCTGCGGATCAGCTCCTCGTAGATGCACCGCATGTCGGCCGAGCAACCGCGCGGAGGCTGATATGTGAAGCGCTCCCCGCCGAGCGAGCGATAGCGCAGCCTGCGTCCGAAGGCCTTGTGCTGGTCCTCCAGCCACGCGTCCAGCGTGTCGCCCAGGCCGTACGTCAGCCGGTTGCCCGGAGGGTGGAGGGTCTCCACGCTCCAGTCATACGTGTGCGCGCGCGAAGGCGAGGTGTCCGGGGGGATGAGCACGGTGCCCAGCTCCACCGCGCCCGTGCCCGCGGGCAGGCCCGGCACGGGCGAGCGCACGTTCAACTCGGCGAGCTGGCCCATCATCCCCAGGCCGCAGCAGCACATGCAGCTCGCCGCCCCGAGCAACCCGAGCAGCAGCTTGAAGAGCGTCTTCATGCCGGAGCTGGTGGACATGGTCGCGACGAGGCCCCTCGCGTCATCCGGGAGCGAGCATCGTCCCCTCGGGAAGCTGGGGGAAGGGGATGAGTCCGTTGAGCGCCGCCTGGAGCCCCGGCGCCGTCAGGAGCGCGAGCACCAGCAGGATGGCGGAGAGGATGAGCGCGGCGGCCACGTTGCCCTTGCGCACCTCGGCCAGCTCGTCGATGCCGGGCGTCATCCTGTCGAACAGGAGGATGCCCAGCGCGAGCACCGCGACGCCGACACCCAGGGACAGGCCCACGTGCAGCGCCGCCACGGCGACGAGCTTGCCCGCGAGCATCGGATGGAAGGGCTGCGCGCGCACGGTGAGGTCCACCGCGTCCGACGTGGCCTGCACCGCGTGCTGCACCAGCATGCCCAGCGACACGAGGCTTGTGGCGTGGACGAGGCCGGCGGCGGTGTTGCCCTGGCGCAGCTCCTCCACCGGGTTGGTGCCGAGGATGCGGCTCAGGCCTCGCAGCGCGAGCCAGATGCCCAGCGCGGCGACGAGGCCGCCCAGCACCACTTTGAGGAGACCGACGAGGAAGAGGGTGAGGTCCATGCGGAGCACTTCCGGCAACATGGGCGCGCCGGAGGCCGCACTCTACACCCGCGAGACGCTTCGGAGGTCCTTCCGCGCGCGCCGGCGGGAGTGTGTTGCCGAGCGGCCGTCCAGGAGGCCCGGGCCGCCCGGTGAGCAGGGAGGCTCGCCCTCCTCGACGAGGCCAGCCCACCGCGCGGTGTCCGGCTCATCGCAGCCCGCCCACCGCGCGGTGTCCGGCTCATCGAGGCCCGCCCACCACGGGCGGTGTCCGGCTCACCCGTACTTGAGGCCCGGGATGAGCGCGCCGGACGTCCAGCCACGCCCGTTGGCGCTGAAGATGTTCACGCCGTAGGCGCTGCCCCGCGCCTCGATGGTGCGCCCGTCGCCCAGGCTGATGGCCACGTGGCCGGGCCGGTACAGCAGCGCGCCGCGCGTGCGCAGGGCCTCCGCCACGGAGATGGTGGTGCCCTTCTGCTTGAAGTACGGCACCTGGTTCATCGTGCCGTCGGGGACGGAGACGCCCGCCTGATGGGCCGCCCACTGCACCAGCTCCGAGCAGTCGAACTTCGACGGGTTGGGGTCATCCAGGTGGGGCTCCGCGCCAAAGACATACCTGTCTCCCTTTTGCGCGAGCGCCTTCTGCACGAATGCTTCCGCCGTGCCCTTCGTCCCCTGCTGCGGCGGCTTGGAGGGCGGCTTCGCGCCTCCGGCATTCAATGCGCCCCACGTCTTCGGGCCCACGATTCCGTCCTGCGCCAGGCCCTTCGCCTTCTGGAAGAGTTGTCATGCCCCTCGGGAGAGGTCAGGGCTTTTTGCCCCGCACCCACCACACCCGAAAGAAATGCAGACGGCGGCCCTGGAAAGTTCCTTCCAGTTCAACGACTTCGTCCATGGCCTCGAAGCGGTCTGTCAATGCCTCGGGCGGGAGCGGCCCGTCCTCTTCCACCCAGAGCACATCTTTTCCCGGGGGCACATGCGGCTCGGGCCACACGTCATATTGGCTGAAGCGCACCAGGCCCGCGGTTCCGACGGGGACTCCCGCGTAGCGGGCAATCTGGGAGGCGAGCTGGTAGTTGCCGGCATACACGGCGACCACGTCTCCGGGCTTCATCTGGGGAAAGAGCTTCTCCGGGGTGGACAGCGCGCTCAGCACGTCCCAGCCATGCGTGCGCCACAGGGCTGTATCTCGCTTGAAGCTCACCAGGGGGAAGAACAGGTGCAGCGTCACCGCGAGCACCACCGCGAGGCCGGAGAACGCCGCCGCGCGCTGCCAGGGCCGCCGCATGCCCGCCACGCCGATGCACACGGAGAGGTAGGCCATGGTCGTCCAGTTGACCTCGCCGCGCGCGCGCGACGACGCGTAGCCGAAGAACAGCAGGGGCACGAGGGCCGCCATGCGCAGCAGGAGGTGCTCGCGAGGGCCCTTGAGCGCGTACACCAGCGCGAGCGGGAAGAGGACAGGGCCTCCGAAGGCGAACTGGCCTCCGACGAACTCGCCCAGTGTCTTCCATCCACCCTGGCCCTCGAGGCCATGTCGGAGCTGGAAGGCGATTCCCACCCAGTCGTGGCGCGCGTTCCACATCAGCACCGGCGCGAGGAACAACAGCGCCAGCGCGCCCGTGCCCCAGGCGCCCCGGGGCAGGCGCTTGAGTTTCAGCGCGGTGACGAGGAAGGCCACGCCCAGCAGCACCGCGGGGAACTTGGCCAGCAGCGCGAGGCCCGAGGCGAGCCCCGCCCACAGCCAGCGCTCGCGCCACAGCGCCCACAGCGACAGCGTCCAGAACAAGAGCAGCGCGCTGTCGGGCGTGGCCCAGACTCCGGCCACCATTCCTCCGGGAACCACGCTCCACAGGGCCGCCGCGCGCCAGGCCGCTTCACGGCTCTGGTACACGTCGCGGGCCAGTCCCCACACGGCGGCCAGGGTGCCGACACCGCACAGGAGCGCCGTGCCGTGGATGCCGAACGCGGCGATGAGCCAGGCGATGAGCGGCGGGTGGTCGTAGTAGCCCCAGTCGAGCCGCTGCGCCCATTGCCAGTAGTAGGCGGTGTCGAAGTAGACGTCGGTGCCCAGCGCCAGCACGCAGCGCACGGCGAGGGCCACGCCGGTGAGGGCGAGACACGTCTTGAGGGCGAGGCCGACGGGGGTGGGC
>NZ_JABXEM010000258.1:0-16321 GCF_013372595.1 Myxococcus sp. AM011 | reverse complement strand
GCATACGGTGGGCGGCGGCGTGCTGCTGAACGTCCCGCTCTACGGCAACAGCGGGCTGGGGTGGTCCGCGATGACCCGGACGCATGCCGCGGTGGCGGTCTGGGGCGTGGGCAGCGTGTGGCGCAACGGGCGGCTGCTGACGGATACGGCCTTCGTGCACGTGGCGGCGCTGGACGCGGGGGCCTTCGCGGACGACGACACGCACCGGATGCTGCGTCAGGCGCGCGTGGGGGACACGGAGCTGGTGGTGCTCGTGTGGAACCTGCCTCCGGAGGCGGAGCCTCGAGGGTTCATCCAGTTCGTCTTCGAGGACGTGGCCATCAACGTGGATGGGGTGGCGCTGCGCTCGGTGGAGGTGGTGGAGAACACGGGCCACGTGACGGGAGATCCCTACTTGCTGACGCCAGTGCCGGCGAGCGTCTATCCCGGTGTGCCGCCCCTGCTTCCGCCCGCGCCGGTGCAGCCGCAGGCGACGGGAGGCAGCGGGCTGTCGACGACGGCCACGGCGGGCCAGGACGCGTCGCTGGTCATTCCCGCAGGCCCCACGCGGGTGCTGGTGGGCGGGAGTGATGGCCAGGCGGTGACGGAAGGCGGGGTTGCATTGGACACGGGCGCGAATGCCCTCGTGACGCCGCAAGAGCCCGAGGTGACGAGTGGGGTGTCCCCGATTTCGAGCACGCCGAATCCGCCGGTGAACACTTCGACGGTGTTCCCTGGGACGCCCGTATTGAGCCCGGGGTTCACGACGGTGGCGCCGGGGACGGCGGCCCCGAGCGTGAACACGACGACGAGCGTCTTCGGGACTCCGACGAGCCTGTCGACCACGGGCTCGTTCTCCGTGCCGTCGCAGACGGCGCTGCCCAGCTTCGATGCGTTCTCCGGGACGGCGCAGGTGAGCCCGGGCATCATCGGCACCGCGCCGCCGCTGAACGCCGACCCCGCGGCACCGCCCGCGGCGCTGCTGGGGGCTCCCGCGCCGCTCAACTCCGCGTCCGCGCCACCGCTGCTGGGTTCTCCCACGCCACTGAACGCGACGCCGGCCATTGGCCTGCCCGCCACGCCGACGCCCGGCAATGCGGCGTCCGCGACAGGCGTGGGTTCCACCGTGGCGCCAGCGGCGGGGCCGGCGGCACCGGCGGGGACACCGGCGAACTAAGGTGATTCTTCCGAGGCCAGGGCCGCGTGAGTCACGCTCTCGGCCTTGGGAGAGACTGAGGTGATTCTTCCGAGGCCAGGGCCGCGCGAGTCACGCCCTCGGCCTCGGGAGATCATGTGCCGGCGGATGCGGCCACGCCCTTGAGTCGAGGGCCGCGAGACTCTGGCGGGTCGGTCGAATGAAGGGCGACGGTCCGAGGCGTCCGCTCAATGAGTCTCGCGCCTCATGAAGAAGGTTCGCGTGCGGAGCGGTTCTGACGCCGCGCGCGAGCGGGCGCCGGTGGTGTCACCTGGTCGACACTGTCGAGGACGGACGCGCGCGTCCCGCTTAGCGAGCGCGCGAAGGGGGCGTCTGCCGCGCCATCGCGGCGGCCTGGGCCAGCCGCTTGCGGAGCTGGAGTACCAGGTGCTGCAGATAGTCGAGCCGCTCGATGATTCGCGGGTCATCCCCCGCGTTCACCAGGTTCACCGGAGTCAGCGGCCCCGTGCGCAGCGTGCCGAGCAGGTCCGAGAAGTGGGCCTCCACGTCGCCGAGCGCATCCAGCCCTTCCCTCAAGTCGTCCTCGAGCAGATCCACGAGCACGGCCGCGTCGGTGCGGGCGGGGAGGGCACGGGCCAGTCGTTCGGCGGCCACTCGGACCGGGTCGGCCTGGCGCGACAGCACGGGGGCGGCGAGGGCGAGAGGGGGCATGGCCTCGACGCTACAGGCCCGTAGCACTCCGTCAATTTTCCCGCCCCCGCCCTCGGTGCCAGGACTTCAGCGCGCCGCGGCCTTGAGCGTCTCGCGATGGCTCGTCAGGAAGCTCGCCACGCTGGTGGGGGCCTTGCCCGTGAGCTCCGCGACACTTCCGGTCGCCTCGCCCATGAGTCCCCGGGCCACCGCCACGTCGAATGAGGCATAGACCTCAGCCATCGGTGCCGGCAGCCCGTGGGACACCATGCCCGCCTTGAGGCTCTCGGCGTCCACCGGAACGAATTGCACGGGACGACCTGACAGCTCGCCCGCCAGCCGCGCCAGCTCCGCGTGACTCACCGCCGACGGCCCCGTGACTTCCAGCGTGCGCTTGCCATCGAAAGTCGACGTCAGCGCTGCGACGGCGATGCGAGCGCAGTCCTCTCGGGTGACGAATGCCGTCGAGCCCGTGCCGGTGGCGGCCACGAGCTGCCCCGTCGCGATGGCCTGAGGGAGGCTGTGCAGCAGCAGGTCCGCGTAGAGGTTGTTGCGCAGCACGGTGTAGCCCAGCCCGCTCTTGGCCAGTGCCTGCTCCGTCTGCCAGTGGTCCTGCGCGAAGGTGACGGGGGAGCCCGGCTCGGGACGTGTGAGCGACGTGTAGACGACGTGCCGGACACCCGCGCGACGAGCGGCGTCCACGGCGCTCCGGTGCTGGGTGATGCGGCGACCCGGGACATCGAGCGAGTCCGTGCTGATGAGCAGCAGCCGCTCCGCTCCCGCGAAGGCGGCGTCGAGCGACTTCGCGTCATCGAAGTCCGCCTTGCGCACCGTGACGCCGCGAGCCGCGAGGTCCGCGAGCTTCGAGGGCTCCCGGGTGGTGACGATGAGCGAGTCGGGGTGGGATTCCAGGAGCAACTCCACGACGCGACGGCCAAGGTGGCCGGACGCGCCGGTGACGAGCAGGGTGGCGGACATGGGGACTCTCCAGGGCAGCGAGGTGAAATCAGCTTCGGCCCATGGGTTAATCCCCGGACTCCGTCCTGCACAATGCCGTCTCGTGGAGCATACTGTTCCACAGGAGGAACAATGGACCTCAACCAGCTCGCGCTCTTCGTCGCCGTCGCGGAAGGAGCCAGCTTCTCCACCGCCGCGAAGAAGCTGGGCATGCCGAAGTCCTCGGTGAGTCGAGGCATCTCCAGTCTGGAGTCCTCGCTGGGCGTGCAGCTCCTCCACCGCACGACGCGTCGGGTGGCGCTCAGCACCGCGGGGCAGGCGCTGTATGAACGCGTATCTCCCATGCTCGCCTCGCTGAGCAAGTCGGTGGGGGAGTTGCCTGAGTTGGAGGAGGAGCCCTCCGGCGAGCTTCGGCTGACGGCGGTGGTGGATTGGGGCACCACCGTGCTGGCGGAGATCATCACCCGCTTCGTGGCGCGCTACCCGGCGGTGAAGGTGGACCTGCACCTGGACAACCGAGTGGTGGACCTGGTGGCCGAGGGCTTCGACGCCGCGCTCAGGTTGTCCTCCAACACGCTCAAGGACTCGTCCCTGCGCGCCCGTCGACTGGGGCTCTTCTCGCTGCGCCTCTACGGCTCACCTTCGTACCTGGCGCGCCGGGGAACTCCGCGCCATCCGCGCGACCTCGCCAGCCACAGCTGGGTCTCCTTCCGGAGCGCGAAGCCCTTCTCTCTGGTGGGGCCGGGGGAGACGCTGCGCGTCCCGCAGAACGGCTCCATCCTGTGCGACGACATGTTCTTCATGAGGGAGACGCTGCGCCTGGGCGCGGGCATCGGCTTCCTGCCCACGATGCTCGCGGAGCCGGACATCACCGAGGGGCGCCTCGTCCCGGTGCTCCCGAAGTGGAGCATACCCGGGGGAAGCGTGTGGTTCGTCTCCACCGCGGAGCGACACATGCCGCGCAAGGTGGCCGCCTTCCGCGACTTCCTGGTGGAGTCACTGAAGCAGCGCCCCTTGCAACCTTGAGCTGGAGCGCGGCGGACGTCCCACGCCCTCCCGTTGTCAGAGCGAGCCGAGGAACTTCAGCAGCGCGGCGCGGTCCTCGCGGGACAGCGTGCGGAAGCCATCGCGCGCGGTGAGGGCCTCGCCCCCGTGCCACAGCACCGCCTCTTCCAGCGACCGGGCGCGGCCGTCATGCAGGAAGCCGGAGTAGGGCAGCACCGTGTGCGTCAGCCCCAGGCCCCACAGCGCGGGCGTACGCCACTCGGTGCCGGTGGCCGCGCCGTCCGGCCTTCCATCCGCGAGCTCCGGCCCCATGTCGTGCAGCAAGAGGTCCGTGTATGGATGGATGACCTGCGACGCGAGCTCCTCGTAGGTGGACGCGCCCGTTTCGAGCATCTCGCGGTGGCAGGACTCGCAGCCCAGCGAGCCGAACAGCTTCTCGCCGCGTTGGACGACCGGGTCCTCCAGCGCCGTGCGCGCGGGAACGCCGAGCGACTGCGAATAGAAGACAGCGGCCTCGAGGAGCTCGGGCGGGAGCTCGTGCGTCCCGTCGGGCTCCGGGAAGAGGGCGCTGCTGATGCCCATGTCGTTGAAGTACGCCTCGGCGGACTGCTGCAGCAGGTGGGGGCTGTTCGCCTTCCACCCGAAGCGCCCGGGCACGAGCGTGTGCAGCGCCGCGTCCCAGACCTCGTTCATCCGTCCGGAAATGCCGTCACCGTCCCGGTCGTCCGGGTCCTCCAACGCGCGCAGCGTGTCGAGCGGCACGGCTTCCAGCAGCCCCAGCCCGAACACGGGAGGAGGAAGCCGCAGCGACATCAACATGTCCGAAGGCAACGCGGAGCCATCCGACGGGACGATGCTCACTCGCGGCGAGCGCAGCGAGTACGGCGTGCCGTCCGCATGCTGTCCGGTGCGCTCCACCCACGACAGCGTGAGCGAGGCCGGTGGCGTGGTGCCATAGACGGCCTGGTCTCTCACCTGCAATCCCAGGCCGGGGACAGGCACCGCGCCGTGCGGGTGGTCCGGCACGCCGTCGGGAAGGCTCACGCGCACGAGGAGCTGGGTGCGCTGGGCCGTCGGGCCCATCACCGGCATGCCTCGCCCGTTGCGAAGATGACAGCCGTTGCAGGAGACGTTGTTGTACGTCGGACCGAGCCCTGGATTCACCCGCGAGGGCGCCGGGACGAAGATGGCCGCGAAGGCCGCGTCGCCGTCCCGGTGCAGCCGGTCGTACTCAGGTCGCAGATTGGCCGCGGGCTGGGCGAACGCCAGCGACGTGCGGTTGTCGACGGTGGTGGCCCCGCCCGCCCTCGGCGGAGCGAAAGGCACCTGGGGTGCCTCCTCTCCGCATCCAGCGGTCCACAACAGCAGGGCTCCCATCATCAAAGCACGTCGCATGGCGCTCACCTTCACTCGCTACCCTACGTTACTTCGTCACGAGGGGCAGCACCTCACCCTGGAAGGTGTCGTGCAGGGTGCGGATGGCCTCCTGGGCCGCCGCGATCTTGGGACGCTCCGCCTCGTTCCTGATGGACTCGCGGAACGGCTCCGCGACGGCGCCCAGGGCGCTGATGGACGCGGCGATCTGCTGGCGGATTTTCACGTCGAGCGCGCTGTCCACGCCCACCACGTCGCGCAGCGACGAGCCCGTCTTCGTCTCACCCTGCAGGTGGCCCAGGTAGGCGTTCTCCACGCTGCGGACGTTGTTGGCGAAGTCCTCCAGCGAGTTGTACGCGAATTGGCTCTCCACCACGTCCGGATCCCGAGTGGTGTAGGGGTCGGCGATCTTCCCGTTGGCGACCTCGTCGAGAATCGTGGTGATGCCGCCCACCATCTCCTGCGCGGCGGCCTGCACGGACGGGTACGCGGTGTTGCCCGACTGGCCCGCGGTCGCCAGCGTGTCGCGGAACGGCGGGTTGCCGCCCAGCGACTCGGCCCACGAGCCGTGCAGCGCCTGGCCCACGGACTTCAGCTCCGCGGACAGCGCCTTCATGTACTCGAGCTCACGCGCCGTGAGCTGGTCCACCGTCTTCGTGCCGCCGCTGTTGCCGAAGATGATGTACTCCAGCGTGTGGAAGCCCTTCTGCTCGTTCGCGAGGTTGCTCACGTACTGCTGCGTGAGGGCGTCGTTGCTGGCCAGCACCGCGTCCAGCTCCGTGTGGCTCACCGGCCAGCTGTCCAGCGCCGGGTCATAGCCGAAGCTGTCCACGGGACCGAACAGGAAGCCCTCGCTCTGCTCCCAAGGGATGCGTGACGCGCGCCACGCCGCCCGGGCCGCCGTCAGCTTGTCCGCCGTGGGCGCCGCCGCCAGCGCGACACAGGCCGCGTCCATCTCGGTCAACCGCGTGGCCAGCCGCGCGTAGGTCGGCACCACGACCTTGTCCGCGAACGTGACGACGAGCTCCTGGGTGACCCTGGAGTCGTCCTCGGTGGGGTTGTTGTCGTCGTCGCCGCAGGCACCGAGGAACAGCGCGCTGGACAGGAGCGCCGGCGCGAGCGCCAGGCGGAGGGATAGGGACATACGCTTCATGACGGACCTTTCGTTGGGGGTAGGAGACGCCGGCAACTCGGGCCGACGTCAGTAGTTGAAGCCAGTGGCGAAGCGCAGGGTGTTCTCCGGCCGGAAGTCGGAGGAGCCCAGGCGGCGATGCCCGAAGTCGAGCTTCGCGAACGCCACGTTCATCAGGTTGTAGGCCATGCCCACCGTGTAGACGGAGCGGCGGAAGCGAGGGTTGTCGTACAGCTCCTCGCGAGGCTTGAACTGCGTGTCCGCGTAGTCGTAGCGGACGAACGGGAAGAGGTGGTGCGAGTCGCTCAGCCCCACCACCGGGGCGATGTCGTAGCCAAGCTCGCCCCATACGGCCAACGCGTTGTCGGACACCGGCGTGCGCATCACGCCCAGCAGGTTGGACAGGCGCGCGTTGCGCTGCGAGACGAGCTCCGCGTTCTTCAGGTGGCCGTACATCACCAGCGCCTTCGCGCTCCACGGGCCCTTGCGCACGGAGAGGTGCGCGTCCAGGAGCGTCAGCGGCGCGGACACGTAGCCGCACGGCGCCACCTCCCGGTCGTTCGCCTCCTCGCAGGTCTTCACCAGGTCCGGCTTGGGACGGTTGCGCGTGGTGTCGCCGCGATAGGCGGACACGCCGAAGGTGAAACCGTCGAAGTGGGTGACGTCCGCCCGGAAGACGAGCGCCATGTCAGTGGCCCTCTGCACCTCGAAGCGGCGCTGGTGTCCACCCACCGCCCAGAGCTGCGAGCTGAAGCCGGTGGAGTCCAGGCCGTTCACCAGCTGTCCGGTGAGCCGCAGCCCCCAGGGGAACTTGTAGCGCAGGCGCAGGCCCATCTCGTCCCAGGTGTTGGGGATGATGGCCGTCTCCGCCTCGTCGCGGTTGGTGCCCAGATAGTCGGTGGGGCGCGAGAACTCACTCAGCGTGCCCACCGCGACGTAGAAGCGGCCCACCGCGAGCGCGGCGTTCTGGCCCAGCTTCTTGGAGAGGAACATCTCCTCGACGAGGATTTCGCCGCCCTTGTCCAGCTCCTGATCGAACTCGCCGAACTCCTCGTACTCCAGCTCCATCGCGGAGCCGGTGCCGCCGTGCTCGAACTCGACCTCGACCTCCGCCTCCAGGCCGTAGTCGGGCAGTCCGCCCTTCACTTCAATCACGAAGCGGTTGGTGTCGAACTCGATGCGCGAGTCGCGCTGTGCGCCGCCCACCCGGTTCTGGTTCAGCCCGTAGTTGAAGTACGCGAACTGCAACTCACCATAGGCCGTGACGTAGACGTCGATCTTGGGACGCGAAGGCCCCAGGGGCGGAGCAGGTATCGGCGCGGTGGGAACCGCCGGAGCGGGCTCCGCGACGACGGGAGCAGGCTGCGCGGGAACGGGCTCTGCCTGGGGCGCGGAAGGCTGCTCCACGGCGGGCCCGGCCTCGGGCGCGGTGGGCGCGGAAGGCGGCTCCACGGCGGGTTCGGCCTGAGGTGCTGGGGGCGTCGCCTGGGGGCCGGCCGGAGTTTCGGCCCGGGCCACCGTGGCGGAGAGCAGCAGGGTGGAACAGAGCAGCAGGGAGGAGCTACGGACGAAGCAAGAGCGTGGGCGCATCGGAGCGGCGCGCACCCTACGCTCCAGATTTTGATTTTGCAAACCAGAATCAATTTGTGTTCAACACGAAAGGCCCGGGAATACCGCCCACCGGGCCTCTCGCAAGGGACTTCAGTCCCTCGTCACCACTTCATCTCTTCCTTGCCGGGGCCGGCCTCCTGGCGCTTCTCACCAGGGCGGCTGACGGAGGTGAGGGTGGCGCGCACGGCGCCCAGGTCCAGGGTGCCCACGGCGGCCAGGGGCAGGCGGCGCGCGTCGTCGGAGAGCCAGACGTGGACTTCGCGCTTCTGCTTGGGGCGGTCCAACCGGATGGCGGTGCCCTGCAGGTGCCACGCGGTGAACTGGCCCAGCGGCGTCGTCACCTGCTCCTTCTTGAGGACCTGTCCCTGCATGCGCCACAGCCGGCGCACGCCGTACACGTCGAAGCAGACGGACATGTTCTCCTCGAGCGGGAGCTGGCGCAGCAGGTAGATGGAGCCCGCGACGTCCAGGCCGTCCTTGTCGTAGGTGTAGTTGTACTGGCCCTTGGCGCGCTGGCCGATCTGATAGTCCACCTTGATGGCGCGGTCCTTGTGGGTGAAGGCGACCTCCACCTTGCGGCGCATCTCGTTCTCCGTGGCGTCCTCCACGTAGCGCTTGGGGCGCAGCGTCTTGGGGTTCAGCCAGGTGGTGGCGCTGCCCCGGACGCGGCGGACCTTGGAGAAGAAGGAGTTGGTCTGCGCCTCGGCGACCACGGGAATCTGCCCGTCCTGCTGCTTCTGGACGCGCAGGGTCATCGTCCCCGCCTGCGCGCCCATGGCGTCCAGGTCGAACTCGAGCACCTCGCCGGGCATGAAGGCGAGCGGCATGCGCAGCGCGGGCAGCGCCTGGGCGCAGGGCTCCACGGTGATGGGGGGCTCTTCGGGTGTCGCCGTCGCGCTCGCTTCAGCGGGCTTGTCGGCTTCGGGCTTGTCGGCCTCCGTGTCCGGAAGCTGGGCCCAGGCGGTGCCGCCGGAGGACAGCATCAGGCAGGCCGCGAGGAGGGTGCGCAGGGAGCTCATCCTTCTTCCTTCCACAAGTGACTACGGGGTGCTCTTGGGCGTGTGACGGCCCGGACGCTTCGCAAATTCGGACGTGGACCATCGCTGTCGGAGCCGGGCAGTCACGACCTGGCGGACCAGGGCCCATTCTCGCGCATCCCGGCGGATGTCCCAACCGGTGCGCACCAGGTGACGTGCCGCGTCTCGGGCGAACGCCGGGTCTCCCAGCTCGGAGAGGAGCCGGAGGTACTCGAAGTCCTCCAGGCCGTCTCGCAGGTGCTTGAGGCGGAGCGACTGCACCGGGTGGTGTCCGGAATCTCCCAGGCGGCCGGGCGTGCCTGGATAGAAGAGCGTCCCGTCGCCGTTGCCGCCGAACTCCAGGAGGTCCTTCCAGGGGTCCTTCTTCGTGTTGTAGGCGAAGACGGTGTCGAAATAGAGCTCGCCGTCCACGCCACTGGCGAACGCCAGCGGGCCCATGGCCCGGTTGAGCGGGGCGGGGTGGTCCACCATGTACGAGGCCCAGCCGCTGTAGGCCCGCTCCTGCGCGGGGTCCGGAGCGGGGCCGCCGTTGCACCCGTGGGAATTACAACTCTGATACCACCACACCTGGGTGGCGGCGGGCAGCTTCGCGCGCAGCTCCGCCAACTCATGCACGGCCGGGCAGGTGGCGGGGCCGGAGCGGGGATGGAAGCAGTTGAGCGTGGGCGCGAGGATGTCCGCGGCCGGCGCGAGCGTGTCGTCGAACGGGCTGGTGATGAGCACCCGGCTGCCTCCCGCGGCGCGCACCCGACGCGACTGCGCCAGCACCAGGGGCACGTCCTCGGGCTTCGGCTCGTCCTTGGCGTAGAAGAAGAGCTGCGCGGGCCAGCCCTTCTGGCGGAAGTGCTCGGCGAAGGCGCGGTAGTACGCCACCTTCTCCTCCTCGGTGACGGCCTGCTTGTTGTCGCGCACCTCGGCGGTGGTGAAGCGGGCGCCGGAGGAGAGCAGGGTGCCTTCGAGGAAGGGCGCCATCTCCGCGTCGTACTCGCTCCAGTCGAGGACGGCCTTGCCCTCCTCGAAGCGCACGGGAGGCGGCGTCATGCTCATGCCGTGCGCGCTCACCCGGTGCTCCAGGAGGACGCGTGCGTACGCGCGCAGCAGCTCGCGCGCCTCCGGTGAGGCGGGGGCGAGCCCGTGTCCCCGGGCGATGCTGTAGAGGGAGATGCCGAAGCTGGTGGGCAGCGAGGACGTCGCCGGCAGCACGAAGGGCTGCACGTCCACCGTGAAGGGCACCGCGACGTGCTCCACCTTGTTGAAGCGCGCGCGCAGCGTGCCCCGGTAGGTGCCCGGTGACTGGCTCTCCGGCGCGCACACCTCCACGTAGAGGACGGCGGGCAGGCTCCGGGCCTTCTCGGAGACGGGCGCGCTCAGCGGCAGCAGCGCATCGGGCCACGGGCCCTGGGCGCCCTCGCTGTTGGAGGCGAGGTGGACGTGGAGATAGCCCTCGCGCCAGAGGGACGCGCTCAGCGCTTCCCCCGGGCCGCCGAGGAACAGGGGCGTCACCTTGAGTTGCTGGACGGTGCCGGGCAGCACCACCTGCACGCCTTCGCATTCACCGCGCGCGACGCTCAGGCGGGCCTGGGGCCTGCCCTGGAGCGCGGCACCGGGCCGCACCTTCACCAGGGGAGACACCACCATTGGCTCCGGTGTGGCGGTCATCGCCGCCAGCACCACCCACGCCCAGCCCGCGCCCATCCGCTCCCGTCACTCTCCAGCGGTGCTATCCACCGCTCTCCGCGCTCGCCACCGCCATGGTGCGCCCGGGCTGGTAGTCGGTGATTTCCGCCACCACCGTGCCCAGCGCGAACTCCGCCTCCACCCGCACCGGGACGTGCCTCGCGTCCGCGGTGAAGTAGACGAACATGTCCCGCTTCGACGTCAGGCTGCCGCCGAACTCCGCCTGCACCCGCGTCTTGAAGACCTCCTGGGTGCCCAGCTCCGTCTTCATCGTCTCGCGCGACTCCACCTTGGCGCGCATGGTGAAGCTCTTGCTGCCGGTGAACACCGGGTAGGAGTACTCGCCGCCCACCGCCAGTTCCCGGTTGCGCAGCGCGAAGGTGGCGCCCGTCACGTCCAGCGTCCCCTCCACGACTTCGGCGGTGGACTCGCGCGGCGCCTCGCCTTCCTTCTGCTTGACGACGAAGACGCTCTTGCCATCCGCCTGCAGCTTGATGCGCTGGCGGCGGCGCTTGCCGTTCTCGTCCGCGTGCAAGTCACTGCCGACGACGGACTGCGTCCCTGCCTTCCAGTACGACACGAACTTGTCCTTGATGGGCCACACGCCGATGAGCGCGTCGGAGCGAGCCACCGCGACGATGGGCCACACGTCCTCGCCCCACTGCTTCATGGGAGAGCCCACCGTCACCTGCGCGGTGCCCGCTGTCACGCCGAGGTACTTCACGCGATACTGTGCCTGTTCACCGGGGCCGAACGCCGCGTTCGCGGAGGGCTCCTGAGCCAGGGCCGATGCCGACCAGACCAGGCCCGCCAGCATCGCCGCGAAACCCCAATTGGACTGCGCACGCATCGGTTGAGCTCCATCGCTTGGAAGTTAAGTAGCCTGCCTGCTACCTGCCAGGCCCTGCCCCCGAACCATTCCCGCCACTCCACATTTCCATGGACGTGCCCGTCCCTCGGGCATTCAACGGACGCTCGTTCCCTCGCCGTGGGGGCGACGCCAGGGCCGAACGGGGACGCAGTCTCGCACGTGAGGGCCCCTTGGCGCCTCCGCGGGGGCCAGGCCCGGCCGCCCTCCAGCGAACCGGGCATGTCCACCGGCCGACACCGCTGCTAGCCTTCCGGCCCGGCGCCCGCAGCCAGGCGGCGCCTTGCCTCGGAGGCACGGAAGACATGTCCGGCAACTATGACTTCGACGATGACGACATCAAGGAGTCGTCCAAGGGCGGCGGCAAGAACAAGGAGTTCGACTGCCCCGGCTGCGACGCCAACAACCCCGTGCCTGACGGCTTCGGAGACGGTGACGAGCTGCGCTGCAACTACTGCGGCTGCGAGTACAATGTCCGCGTCAGCGCGGAAGGCCGCGTGAAGTTCAAGGAGATCTGAGGCCGCCAGCGAGCGAGCCCGGTCGTCCTCAGGTCCGCTCGCCGAAGATGGCGGTGCCCACGCGCACCCGCGTCGCGCCTGCCTCGATGGCCAGCTCGAAGTCATGCGTGGTGCCCATGGACAGCTCGGGCAGCGCGTGGCTTCGCGCCAGTTCGCGCAGCGCCTGGAAGTAGCCGCGCGCGCGGGCCTCGTCGTCGGTGGGCGGGGGCAGGGACATCAGCCCCACCAGCCGCAGGCCCGGCAGCTCGCGCGCCTGGGCCAGGAAGTCGGGCAGCGCCGAGGGCTCCAGGCCGGACTTGGTGGCCTCGCCGCCCACGTTGACCTCGACGAAGCAGGGCAGGGGCCCGGCTCCCTCGCGGCGCTTGGACAGCTCGCGCGCCACTTCCAGCCGGTCCAACGCGTGGAAGGTGCTGGCCACCTTGGCCACGTACTTCACCTTGTTGGTCTGCAGCGGGCCGATGGCGTGCCAGCGCAGTCCCTCCAGGTCCGCCAGCTCCACGGCTTTGTCCCGCAGCTCCTGCGCGTAGTTCTCCCCGAAGTCGCGCTGACCCGCGGCGTAGGCCTCGCGGATCATCGCCGCGGGCTTCAGCTTGGAGACCGCCACCAGCGTCACCGACTCCACGGGGCGCCCCGCGCGAGCACACGCGGCGGCCACCCGCGCTCGCACCGCCTCCAGTCGCTCCGCGAGGTCAGCGCCCATGGTCAGCGCTTCCAGGCCAGGGGCACGCCGGCGCGCTCCAGCAGCGCGAGCGTCTCCCCGAGCGGCAGGCCGACGACGTTGGTGGGGCTTCCGTCCACGGAGGCGACGAGGAAGCCGCCCTTGCCCTGGATGGCGTAGGCGCCAGCCCGGTCCACCGGCTCGCCGGTGCCGACGTACCAGGCAATCTCGGCCGCGCTCAGCTCCCGGAAGGTGACGCGCGTGCGCACCACGAGTGCCTCCTCATGACGTCCCGCGAGCGCGACGCCGGTGTGGACGTCGTGCGTCTTCCCGGACAGGCGGCCGAGCATGGCGCGGGCCTCGGCCGGGTCCTGGGGCTTGCCCAAGAGCTCCGAGCCCAGGGCCACGGTGGTATCCGCGGCCAGCACCCAGGCGCCAGGGTAGCGGGAGGCCACGACGGCGGCCTTCTCGCGCGCCAGGCGGAGGACATAGGGGCCTGCCTCCTCGCCAGGGCGGGGTGTCTCGTCGATGTCCGCCGCGGAGACGGTAAAAGTGAGACCCAGTTGCGACAGGAAGTCCTTGCGCCGGGGAGAACCCGAGGCCAGGACGAGCAACGTTTGATCAGCGTGCGTGTGCATGTTACGGCTCCAGGCGTCGCGTCCTTAGCAGACCTGCGCCTCGGAGTGGACTCTACGGATGAATCCCGCGGACCTCCTGTCGGCCATGAAGCGGACAGTGGAACAACTGGCCGCCTTCAACGAGATGGCGAAGGCGTTGACGTCCACGCTGGAGCTGCGCGAGGTGCTCGCGCTCGTCATGCAGAAGGTCAGCAGCCTGCTGCTGCCCCGGAACTGGTCCCTCATCCTCCAGGATGAGCGCACCGGGAAGCTCTACTTCGAAATCGCGGTGGGAGAGGGAGCGGGCGTCCTCAAGGGCCTGCAGCTCAACCCCGGCGAGGGCATCGCCGGCGCCGTCTTCTCCTCGGGTGTGGCCCGGCTCGTCCACGACGTGGGGGGAGACCCCAGCTTCTCGCCCCGCTTCGACGAGGCCTCCGCCTTCCACACCCGCTCCATCCTCGCCGTGCCCCTGTTGTCCAGGGGACACGTGCTGGGCGTCATCGAACTGGTCAACGGCCCCACGGACCCGCCGTTCTCCAACGACGACCTCACCACCCTCACCGCCATCGCCGACTACGCGGCCATCGCGATTGAGAACGCGCGCAACTTCCGCCGGGTGCAGGAGCTCACGATCACCGACGAGCACACCGGCTGCTACAACGCCCGGCACCTGCGCGCGCTGCTCGACACGGAGGTGAAGCGCTCAGCGCGCTTCCGCCACCCGCTGTCGCTCGTCTTCCTGGACCTGGACCACTTCAAGAGCGTCAACGACCGGCACGGGCACCTGATGGGCAGCGCCACGCTGAAGGAGGTGGGCGACCTGCTCATGGCCCTGGGGCGCAACGGCCTGGACGCCGTCTTCCGCTATGGGGGAGACGAGTTCGCCATCCTCCTGGTGGAGACCGACCAGGACGGCGCGGCCCTCATCGCCCAGCGCATCTGCGAGGCGTTCCGAGGGCGCTCCTTCCTCCAGGAGCACGGCCTGGACGTGCGCGTCACCGCCAGCGTGGGCGTGGCCACCTTCCCGGACCACGCCACCTCCGCGTTGGACCTCATCCGCTCGGCGGACTTCGCCATGTACGGGGCCAAGGCCCGGGGCCGGGACGCCATCTGCGTCGCCGAGTCCACCCCGCCCGACAACGGCAACGGCGGCCACGGCTCCGACTTCCCGGCGCGCTGAAGCTCAAGTGAACGAGCAGCACCCCGCAAAGGCCGAGGGCCGGGGAGGGGAACACCCTCGGCCCGGCCCTCGTGGGACTGCGTCGTACAGGAAGACGACTACCCGGCGCCCACCACCGAGTCGATGGCCTCGGTGTTCGTCACGACGTCGCCGTTCTTCTTCAGCGCCTTGAGGAAGGACTCCGTCACTTCAATCTGCTTGGCCTGCTGCGCCTGGGCGCGCAGGGTGTCCTTCTTCGCCTCGAAGCCCGCGGCGTCCGGCTTCTGGCGCTCCACCACCTGCGCCACCACGAAGCCCTCGCCCACGGGGAACGCCTCACCCAGCACCTGGGGACCGGTGGTCGCGAAGGCCGCCTTCACCAGCGCGGGGGAGGGACCCAGGTGCGGCACGGCCTCACCCTCGGCGGTGAAGCTGTCCGTCTCCACGGCCTCCGGACGCGTCTCCGTCTCGAAGCGCAGCAGCGCGGGCTGCTCCTTCTCCGGCGGGAACAGCTCCTTCAGCGTCTTGCCGCCCTGCACGGTGGCCAGCGCCTTCTCGGCCTCCGCCTTCGCCAGGTCCTTGGCGCGCTCCTGCTTGTAGAGCGTGGTGGCGATCTCGTCCGAGACCTCCTCCAGCTTCTTGTCCTGGGCGGGCTGCTTCTCCTCCACCTTCACCAGGTGCACGCCGAACTTCGTCTCCACCGGCTGCGTGACGCCGCCCGCGGTGAGCGCGAACGCCGCGTCCGCCAGCGCCGGCTCCCAGCTGCCACGCTCCACCCAGCCCAGGTCTCCGCCGCGCGCCTTGCTGCCGGGGTCCTCGCTGCTCTCGCGGGCCACGGTGGCGAAGTCCTTGCCGCCGTCGATCTCCTTCTTGAGCGCCTCCGCCTTCTTGAGCGCCTCCGCCTTCTGCTCGGGGGTGGCCTCCAGGGGCAGCTTCACCAGCACCTGGCGGGCGCGGATGCGCTCCGGCTGCTGGTACACGAAGCGGTTGGCCTCGTAGTAGTCCTTCATCTCCTTCTCGTGCGCCTTCTTCCAGTCCGCGAGCTGCGCGGGCGTGGGGGCCGGCACCTTGTCCGCGAACATGGTGGGCAGGAAGCGCGCGAAGACGAGCTTGGCCTGGTTGCCGTCCTTCTCGTAGCGGGCCCGGACCTCGTCATCGGAGACGACCGCGTTGGCGCGGACGACCTCAATCATCTTCTGCGCGGCCAACTGGCGGCGCAGCTCGGTCTCGAACTCCTGGGGCGTCTTCCGATAGAAGTCGCGCAGGACTTGCTGGTAGCGCGCGAAGTCGAACCCGCCCTCCTTGGCGTGGAAGTCCGTGTTCTGGTGGATGAGCTTGCGCAGCTCCTCATCGGACGGGTTGATGCCACGCTGCTCGGCCGCCTGGGCCAGGAGCTCCGTGTTCACCAACCTGTCCATCACCTGGTTGTGCATGCCGAACTGCCGGGCCACGGACTCGGGGATGGGGCTGCCCTGCGATCGCAGGAAGCTCATCTGCCGGGCCCAGGCCGTGGCGAAGTCGCGCAGCGGGATTTCCTTGCCGTTCACCTTGGCCACCGAGCCTGGAGCCGTGGTGGCGGGTCCAGAGGCGCCGAAGCCGGAGCTGCCCGGCCCGAACGAAAGCGTGAACACCACCGCGATGCCGATGATGAACAGCAGGGAAAAGACCTTCCGGGGGTTCAGACCGTCCATTGTCGTCACTTCGAGAGCAAACGCGCCGAGAAAAGTCGTGCGGAAGGACTCGCGACGCGGTGTTGTTGGTAGCCCGGCCGAAGGGTGGTTGACCTGCGGCCACCCCCGTCACAGGGCCTTGACTGCCTAGGACACTGCACCGGAAAATGCAAGCGATTTAGAGAGTTTAGCGCCGACCCCCACCCTCCGCAC
>NZ_JABXEM010000257.1:0-16389 GCF_013372595.1 Myxococcus sp. AM011 | reverse complement strand
ACCCAGGACCCCGCCGCGAAGGCCGCTCCCGCGAAGGCCAAGGGCTCGGCGCTTGCTCCGGTGACGAGCGTGGAGGGCATCACCGAGTACCGCCTCGCCAATGGCATGCGCGTGCTCCTCTTCCCCGACCCCACCAAGCCCAACGTCACCGTGAACGTCACGTACTTCGTGGGCAGCAAGCACGAGGGCTACGGCGAGACGGGCATGGCCCACCTGCTCGAGCACCTGCTGTTCAAGGGCACGCCCACCACCAAGAACGTGCCCCAGGCGCTCACCGAGCGCGGCGCGCGTCCCAACGGCACCACGTGGCTGGACCGCACCAACTACTTCGAGACGCTGCCCGCCACCGACGAGAACCTGCGCTGGGCGCTGTCCTTCGAAGCCGACCGCATGGTCAACAGCTTCATCGCCAAGAAGGACCTCGACAGCGAGATGACCGTCGTCCGCAACGAGTTCGAGTCCGGCGAGAACGACCCGGGCAGCATCCTCCAGGAGCGCGTCCTCAGCGCCGCGTACATCTGGCACAGCTACGGCAAGTCGACCATCGGCGCGCGCTCCGATTTGGAGAACGTGCCCATCGACCGGCTCCAGGCCTTCTACCGGAAGTACTACCGCCCCGATAACGCCATGCTGGTGGTGGCCGGCCGCTTCGACGAGGCGAAGGCCCTGGGCTTCATCCAGTCCTCCTTCGGCAAGCTGAAGAAGCCCGCGGAGCCCCTGCCCGCCACGTACACCGCCGAGCCCACCCAGGATGGTGAGCGCGAGGTGACGCTGCGCCGCGTGGGCGACACCACCCTGCTCGCCAGCGTGTATCACGTGCCCGAGGGCGGCCACCCCGACTTCGCGGCCATCGACGTGCTGACGCTCGCGCTGGGCGACCACCCGTCGGGCCGTCTCTACAAGGCCCTGGTGGAGACGAAGAAGGCGTCGAACGTGTCCGCGTACAACTACCAGTTCCGCGACCCGGGCATCATCGGGTTCAGCGCGGACATGCGCGAGGACCAGCCCCTGGCCGCCGCGCGCGAGGTGCTGCTGAAGACGGTGGAGGACTCGGCGCGCACGCCCTTCACCGAGGAGGAGGTCTCCCGCGCGAAGGCGACGCTCGTGAAGATGATGGAGTTGACGCTGAACAACTCCGAGCGCGCCGCCATCGGCCTGTCCGAGTGGGCCGCCACCGGCGACTGGCGCCTGATGTTCCTGCACCGCGACCGCATCGAGGCGGTGAAGCCCGCGGACGTCACGCGCGTGGCGGCCACGTATCTCAAGGCCTCCAACCGCACGCTGGGCGCGTTCATCCCCACGGCGAAGCCGGAGCGCTCGGAGCTGCCGCCGCCGGTGGACATGGCGAAGATGATGGACGGCTACAAGGGCCGCGCCGCGGTGGCGCAGGGCGAGGCGTTCGACCCCTCCCCCGCCAACATCGAGGCGCGCGTGCAGCGCGGCGAGCTGCCGGGCGGCATGAAGTACGCGGTGCTGTCCAAGAAGACGCGCGGTGAGATGGTGAACGCGTCCCTGTCCTTCCACTGGGGCACGGAGGCGGCGCTGCGCGGGAAGGCGGACGCGGCGTCGTACGCGGGCCGCATGCTGATGCGCGGCACCAAGAAGCACACGCGGCAGCAAATCCAGGACGAGTTCGACAAGCTGAAGGCGCGCGTCGGCGTGGACGGGGGCCTGGCCGGAGCGTCGGTGTCCATCGAATGCCCGCGCGCGAGCCTGCCCAAGGTGCTGGCGCTGGTGGCCGAGATTCTTCGCGAGCCCTCCTTCGACGAGAAGGAGTTCGCCCTGCTCAAGCAGTCGCGGCTGGCGGACCTGGAGTCGCAGCGCAGCGAGCCGGAGACGCAGGGCAGCATCGCCTTCTGGCGGACGCTGTCGGGCCACTATGCGAAGGGCCACCCCTACTACGTGCCCACGCTCGATGAGCGCATCGCCGGCGCGAAGGACACCACGCTGGAGCAGGCCCGCGCCTTCCACAAGGCGTTCTACGGCGGCGCCAACGCGGAGCTGGCCGTGGTGGGTGACTTCGACTCGAAGGAGCTCGTGGCGGAGACCGGCAAGCTGTTCGGCGACTGGAAGAGCCCGGCGCCCTACGCGCGCGTGCCGGAGGTCTTCAACGACGTGGGGCCCAAGGCCGTGGCCCTGGAGACGCCGGACAAGGCGAACGCGTACTTCTACGCGGGGCAGACGCTCAAGCTGCGCGAGGACGACAAGGACTGGCCGGCGCTGATGCTCGGCAACTTCGTGCTCGGCGGCGGCTTCCTCAACTCGCGACTGGCCACGCGCATCCGCCAGAAGGACGGCCTGTCCTACGGGGTCGCCAGCAACATCGACCCGGGTGATTTGGACGCGGTGGGCACGTTCATCACCTACGCCATCTACGCGCCGGAGAACGCGAGTCGGCTCGAGACGGCGATGCGCGAGGAAGTGACGAACGTGCTGCAGAAGGACTACTCGGCGGAGGAACTGGAGAAGGCTCGCGCGGGTCTGCTGGAGTACCGGCAGGCGGCTCGGGCGCAGGATGGCAATCTGGCGCGCAAGCTCTCCAGCTACCTGTACCTGGGACGCACCCTCACCTTCGACGCGGGCGTGGAGCAGCAGCTCTCCAAGCTCAAGCCGACCGACGTGCGTCAGGCCATGTCGCGACACCTGGACTGGACGAAGGTCACCCAGGTGAAGGCCGGTGACTTCGCCACCGCGGAGAAGAAGGCGAAGGCCCCCGTGCCCGCTCAGGCCGCGCCGTGACGCGGTGACGGCTCGCCCTTCACCGGGTTGAGCACCCAGCCCCGAGGTGCCCATGTGTGGCGCCTCGGGGCTTTTTCATGTCCGCGCGCGGGGGCTGTGAGCGACGTGGGTGCGGACCTCGCCGACGCCTTATTTCGAGGCGGTCTTCTTCTTCTGCTTTTTGATGATGTCGTTGCACAGGCCGACGCATTCGTCGCAGATATAGGCGTTCTCGCTTGCGATGAGATGTCTCACCTCGCGCTGGTACTTCTCGCAGAACGTGCATTGGAGGTTGATGCCGGGGAATGGGCTCTTCATGGCGTCGGCGATTTTGTCGAGCCACAGAGAGCTCCACTGCGCCAGCGCTCTCTCCGCGTCTCCGGGAGGGACCTGGTAGTCCCTCCATTCGTGGACCGTGGTCTTCTCCATGCGCGCCCAGCTCCCATCCGGCGCCACATTCAGGGCCCAGGTGCCGGGCTTGCGCTGACCGTTCTCGTAGACGCCCAGATGCACCACCAGGCCGTCTGGACCGAGCTCCGCGTAGAGCCCCTCCTTCCGGTCGAATGAGACGCCCTCCGGCAACCGCGAGCGGTCGAACCGTTCCTTCTTGTCCATGCGGTGGCACCTCTTCCCGCGAGGCAGATGGAGGAGAGGACCCACGTCGGTGCGGGAACCCGAGGGTCCACACGAGAAGATA
Source organism: Myxococcus sp. AM011 (assembly GCF_013372595.1). Taxonomy (NCBI): domain Bacteria; kingdom Pseudomonadati; phylum Myxococcota; class Myxococcia; order Myxococcales; family Myxococcaceae; genus Myxococcus; species Myxococcus sp. AM011. The sequence goes on along the minus strand of NZ_JABXEM010000257.1, from coordinate 12,974 downwards.
GCCTGTTCATGAGAGGATTTTGCTCGAGATGGCACGTGCGGGCGACGGGCTCGACGTCACATTTCACACATCACGTTCACCCGACACGTGAGGCCGCTGGCTCCGTGCTCGCGGCCCGCGTGCGTGCCCGGTGGCCCAGGACGCCAGACAGCCACGCCAGCACCGCCGCCGCCAGCACCACGCCGCCCATGGGCTTCGCTGTGTTGTCATTGAGCACGCTCACCGCCCAGGACGCGGAGGCCGCGGCGGTGAACTGGAGCGCGCCCAGCACCGCGGACGCGAGGCCCGCATGCGCGGCGTGTCGCTCCAACGCGATGGCGGCGGAGTTCGGACCCACCAGACCGAGCGTCGGAACGAAGAGGAACAGCGCGGCGGCAATCCCCCAGAAGCCCCCTACCCCACTCCACGTGACTGCCATCACCCCCGCCGCCGTCACCACATACAGCGTCAATGCCAGACGCAACAGCCGGTGCAACGGAATGTGGCGCAGCAGCTTGCGATTGAGCTGCGCCATCGCCACCAGCCCCACCGCGTTCGCACCGAAGAACCAACCGAAGTCCTGTTCCCTCACCCCGTGCAACGTGATGAACACGAACGGCGCACCCGCGATGTATGCGAACATTCCCGCGTACGCGAAGCCACCCGCGAGCGCCGGGCCCACGAAATCCGCGTCCCGCAGCAATTCGCCCAGGCGCGCACGCATGCTCTTCGTCTTGGAGTGCTCGGGCGCTGTCTCCGGCAACACCTTCCAGGTCGCGACCAGGGCAGCCGCGCCAATGATTGCGAGCAACACGAAGATGACCCGCCAGCTCGTGTGCTGGAGCACGAAGCCACCCAGCAGCGGCGCGAGCACGGGCGCCACGCCCACCACCAACATCAAGCGCGACATCGTCCGCGCCGCTTCAGCGCCGGACCACAAGTCCCGCACCACCGCGCGCGGCGCCACCAACGCCACCGCGCCGCCCAACGCCTGGAAGAAGCGCATCGCCACCAACGCCGTCGCCGTGGGCGCGAGCGCACAGCCGAGCGAGCCCAGCACATACACCGCCAGCCCCGCGTACAGCGGCCGTGTCCGTCCGAACCGGTCGATGAGCGGCCCGGTGAAGAGCTGCCCCAACGCCAGCCCCGCGAAGCACGACGCGAGCGTGAGCTGGATGATGGACTGCGTCGACTGCAAGTCCTGCGCGATGCGTGGCAGCGCGGGCAGGTACATGTCGATGGACAGCGGCGCGAACGCGGTGAGCGTCCCTAACAGCAACTCCAGCGACAACGTGCCTGACGGGGGCGACTTCTTCGTGAGGGCGTTCATGCCATCCCAGATGTGAGGTGCGCACCGCGACGCGCGCGAGTTCGTGTCGGGCTCCGGATGTCGGGCAGACGACCTCTCGACGGGTCGCTCGCGAGCAACGCGGTGGCGACTCCCTGGGAGGTGCTCCGGAGCTTCATCATCGTGGACGCTGGATAGCGGCGCCGGCCCTGGCTGACCAGCACCACGAGGCGCCACGCAGCGTTCCATGCCGGGAACAATCCCCCCGCCTGGCTCCGGGACTCGGCGATGGCGGGGGAGGGGAGTGCCTGGGACCTACGTCCGCGCCCACTCACCTCCAGAGGGGCCGGCCCGGCGAAAGCCGGCATGTCAGACCCCTCGGTTATTCATATCCCCGTCGCGCACACGGGGGTGCAGGACCCTTCGGAGTCTCGAGCTCGAGTTTACCGTCGCGCCCTCACCGCCACGGTCCCAGGTCCGCCCTCCGTGTGTGCGACACCATGAAGTCAAAGCGCGCGAGGCGGCAGGGGCCCTCTCGCACGCAAGGGGGAAGGGGCGCCGCGCGAAGACGCGGGGCCTCCGAGGTACCGGCGACGCCTTCGGGCCCGCCCGACATTTTTGAATCGCCATCCAGGCCGGAGGGAAAGCCCGTCGCACGGGACTGACTTTCCGGAGGATGGCCGGTGCGCGCGAGGCAGGCAGCCCTCAACCCCTCCCACTGCCCGCCTCGCGCGCTCCCGTAAACCTTCCCTTTGCTTGCCAAGGGGGCGCACCGGAGACATAGGGACTCGACAGGTCGCGGCGCGCGGAGCCAGGGTGCTCGGTGCCATGACGGAGCGGGCCCGAGTCAGGTCCCGAAGCCCTCCGGCGACCTCGTGAGCGATGGGACTCCGGTACGACGTCATCGTGGTGGGCCTGGGCCATGCGGGCTGTGAGGCGGCGCTCGCCTGCGCACGCCTGGGCCTGGCCACGCTGGGAATCACCCTCAAGCGCGAGCGCTCCGCGGTGATGAGCTGCAACCCCGCCGTGGGTGGCACCGCCAAGGGCCACCTGGTGCGGGAGTTGGATTCGCTCGGCGGACAGATGGGGCGCGTGGCGGACCTTGCCGGCACCCACTTCAAGACGCTCAACGCCTCGAAGGGCCCCGCCGTCCAGGCGACTCGCGTGCTGTGCGACCGCGAGCAGTACTCCGCCCTGATGCAGTCCGTCCTCTTCACCCAGCCGAACCTCACCGTGCTCGAGGGCGAGGTCTCCACGCTCGTCGTCGAGGACGCTCGGGTGAAGGGCGTGCTGCTCGGCGACGGCACGCAGGTGTCCGCGTCGGCGGTGTTGCTCACCACGGGCACCTTCCTCCAGGCGCTGATGCACGTGGGGGAGAAGAAAGAGGTGGGCGGACGCCTGGGCGACGACGCGGCTCGCGGCCTGTCTGATTCGCTGCGCGCGCTCGGCTTCACGCTGGGCCGCTTCAAGACGGGGACACCGGCGCGGCTGGCGCGCGCGAGCATCGACTGGGACGCGGTGCAGCCGCAGCACGGTGACTTCCCGGCGCGTCCGTTCTCCTGGCGCACGCGCGAGGAGGGGGCCCGAGGCGTGCCGTTCCCGCGTCAGCCCTCGGTGACGTGCGGCATCACGGCCACCACGCTCCAGACGCACCGCGTGCTGCGCGACAACCTCCACCGCTCGCCGCTGTACCAGGGGGAGATTGTCGGGCGGGGGCCGCGCTACTGCCCGTCGCTGGAGGACAAGGTGGTGCGCTTCGCGGAGCGCGAGCGGCATCAGGTCTTCCTGGAGCCCGAGGGGCCGGACTCGCCGCTGGTGTACCCGGCGGGCCTGTCCACCAGCCTTCCCGCGGACGTGCAGCTCGACTTCCTGCGCACCATCCCCGGACTGGAGCGCGTGGAGGTCATCCGCTACGGCTACGCGGTGGAGTACGACTACTCACCGCCCACGCAGCTCAAGCCCACGCTGGAGACGAAGTCCATCGCGGGCCTGTTCTTCGCGGGCCAGCTCAATGGCACGTCGGGCTACGAGGAGGCCGCCTTCCAGGGCCTGTGGGCCGGGCTCAACGCGGGCCTTCAAGTGAAGGGCGAATCGCCGCTGCTGCTCGGCCGCGACGAGGCGCATGGCGCGGTGCTGGTGGATGACCTGGTGACGAAGGGCGTGGACGAGCCGTTCCGCATGTTCACCAGTCGCTCCGAGCACCGGCTGCGATTGCGCGAAGGCAACGCGGACCTGCGGCTGGCCCGTCACGGGCACCGCGTGGGGTTGTTGCCGCGCGAGGCGTTGGAGCGTGCGGAGGCGCGCGGTCGCGAGGTGGCCGGGGAAGTGGCGCGGCTCAAGCGCACGGGCCTCGCGGCGAGACTGAAGCGGCCCGAAGTCACGTATGCGCAGTTGGGGGAGGGGAGGGCGGACTGGCCCGTGGTGGCGGAGGACGTGGCCGAGGAGGTGGAGGTGGAGGTGAAGTACGAGGGCTACATCGCCCAGGCGGCGCGAGCGGCGGCGCGCGAGTCGGAGGCGACGGACCGGTGGCGGATTCCGGAGGGCTTTCGCTTCACGGAGGTGCGGGGGCTGAGCAAGGAGGCGGCGGAGAAGCTCGGCGCGCACCGGCCTTCGACGGTGGGGCAGGCGCGGCGGATTCCGGGCCTGACGCCCACGGCCGTGTCGCTGTTGCTGGTGGCGCTCAAGCGCGTCTCGGGCCCCTCGGGCGGGGGCAATACCCCCCTGGAGTGATCAGAACAGGGGGTGTGGACAACGTGTGGACAACTTTGGGGATGGGAATCCCCTGAATGATTCCGGAGGGTTATGGCCCTCTGCGCTGTGGAGGCGCTGTGGATAACACGAGGTTCGTAGATCTGCTGGCATCCGGCTGCCAGGCGTTGGGCGTGTCGGTGGGCGAGGACGTCGGGCCCCGGTTGCAGCGGCTGATGGCGGAGCTTTTGAAGTGGAACGCGAAGGTGAACCTCACGGCGATTACGGCGCCGGAGGAGGTGCTGGAGAAGCACTTCCTGGACTCGCTCGCGGTGTTGCCGGAGGTGACGGGCGCGGCGTCGTTGTTGGATTTGGGCGCGGGTGCGGGCTTCCCGGGACTGCCGTTGAAGATTGCGTTGCCGGCGCTCGGCGTGACGTTGGTGGACACGGTGGGCAAGAAGGTCGCGTTCATCAAGGCCGCGTCGGCGAGCCTCGGGTTGCAAGGCGTGCGTGGGTTGCACGCGCGCGCGGAAGGGACGCCGGAGACGGAAGGGATTCCCCGCGCGGAGCTGTTGATTGCGCGAGCGTTCAGGGACCTGCCGGACTGGCTGGCGTTGGCGCCGGCGTATGTGGAGCAGGGGGGCCGCGTGGTGGCGATGCTCGGCAAGTCGCAGTCGGACGCGGAACTGGCGGCGCGCGCCGAGGAGCGACAGCTGCGAGTGGTCTCCGCGAGGGCGTACCGGCTGCCGTTCTCTGGTGCCGAGCGTCAGGTCGCGGTGTTCGCGAAGCAGTAGGGCAGGGGAGGGCGGGCTCGCGCGTGCACCGTGGAGGTGCGCGCGTGGCGCCATGCGGACAACTGCCATCCAGTATCAGTTGCTGAGGTGCCGTGGGAGTGAGCGAGCGGGCAGGTGGAGAGGGACCTCGTTAGCTTCAGTGCGGAGGTGCCTCGCATGCAGCCGATTCCGACGGACCGGCCGGTGGTCTGGGGTGGCGACGAGCCCCTCGAAAGTGAAGTCGCGGCGGCCCGAGTGTCCCGCGCCGACTTCGAGCGACGCTGGGGACCTCCGCATTTCCGAGACGTGGAGGGGGATGGCCTCGGTCCCACTGACTACTGGGGTTGGCGCGCGGACTGCGGCTTCCAGTTCTTCGTCTTCTATCTGCAGGTCACTGACGATTTTCATGTCATGACCTCGGAGGAGGAGTTGAGCCATGCGCTCGCGCATCTCGACTGGTGGCGCGACGAGGTGGTGTGGCGGGCCAACCCTGGAGCGCCGCCGCTGACGGATGGCTGGGCGGTGTACCGACAGGACGACACGGGTCATCGCCATGATGTCTGTGTGATGACGAGCCGAGGACATGCGGAGTGCCTGGCGCGTCGGATGGAGGCTCGGGCGCACAAGCAGTGGTACGCCGTCGAGCAGCGTGGAACACCGCCCGTGCGGCAGTCCCGCCTGCGTCAGGGTTGGGCCGTGATTCGGCAGGACGAGCACGGCAACCGGGCGGAGGTGGCGGTATTTCGGACCGAGCGTCGCGCGCGGGAGCTGGCCGCCGCGTACGAGTCCGAGCCTCGGCACAAACAGGCGTACTTCGTGGAGCCCGTGTCTCCTCCGAATCCGTGAGGTGGCGGCGAGGGTTTCTCGCGTGAGCCCATCGCCCACGGCTCTGACGCGTTGGCCTTCTGCCATTGCCTTGCCGTGTGTGAACACGGGCGCCCGGGATGGCGCGATGCTTCCGCGACTTCATCGTGGACGGAGCGCTGCTCGTCATCGAGTGCGCACGCGTCACGACCGTGAGACGCGCGAGCCTTCATCGGGTTCGTTCGTGGTGAGGACGGACCTGGGATGGAGATGTGCAAGCTGCGAGTCGCTCGACCGACGCGAAGCCTGACGGCGGTGGTGCGGTTCTATCGAGAGGGGCTTGGCTTCGAACTCGTGGGAGGCTTCGAGGACCATGCGGGCTTCGACGGAGTGATGCTCGGCCAGGTGGGGACGCCGTACCATCTGGAGTTCACGGTGGAGCGCGGACACGAGGCGCCTCGCGCTCCCTCTCCGGAACACCTGCTGGTCTTCTACGTGCCGCGGCGCGCGGAGTGGGAAGCGCGGGTGAAGCGCATGGAGCAAGCGGGCTTCCAGCCAGTGCGCTCACACAACCCATACTGGGACGTGCACGGAAAGACCTTCGAGGACCCCGATGGATATCGCGTCGTGCTCTACCAGGGAGAGTGGGCGCGCTGAGCCGCGCGCCTGGTGAAGACGTGGGTCATGCGCCTTGGGAGTCAATCCAGGTCGCGCAGGAGTGTGTCGCGGTCCGCGATGAGCTTCTTGGAGTTGAGGTGCTTGCGAATCACTCGCGCCGCTTCCGCGCGGACCGTTGAGTCACGAAGTCGAGCGAGCCACTGCGTGCGCAGTGCTTCGAGCTGTTGTCGCTGGGGCAGGGGAGTCGATGCGAACCATTGCTCCAGCTCGAGGATGACGTCGGGACGGGGTGGCCGGACTGGAGGCTCCGCGACGAGGTCAGAGGGCTTCGGCGTGTATCGAAGCGAGGCCAGTTCATCGGAGAGCGGACCCCATGATTCGGCGAGTCCGCGCAGACTGATTCGGACCATGTCGAGCGGTGTTTCTTGTCGCGGGTCGGTGATGAGGCCCCAGTCGACGAGTCGTTGCTTCACGGCCTCGCGTCCGTGGACTTCGTCATGCGCTTCCTCGCCCAGGTGGGAAGTGCCCCAGACGTTGAATTGATGGTTGTGGAAGAAGATGGCGCTCTCGACATGGGCATCGCCGAAGACGCAGATGCCCAGGGGTTCGTCCGCGCCGAACAGGCGGCGGACTCGAAGGTCCCCGAGGATGACGAGGTACTCGGAGGTGTAGACGGTGTGCGCGATGAGGTTGCCGCGCACGAAGACGAGTCCGCCCGGGTTTTCGAACCAGCCATCGACGACCAGGTCCCCGTTGATGAACGTCGAGCCTCGGCTGTTCTCCAATTGGAGTGACGAGACGCGCCCGCCTGCGAACAGCCCGGCACCGCCGCCGCCGAAACCGTCGGAGAGGACCAGGGGGTCCACGTCCATGCCGTTGCCGGCGCTTCGTTGCCGGAAGGCCGCATAGGGACGGAGCACCTCGGCGGCTTCTTCGGGCGACAACCAGCGTTTGAGCGGGAGCACGGAGTGACCTTCGGGCGAGTGAGGTTTGCTTGTCGTCGCGAACGATGCGGCGTGGGCACGAAGCCTGTCGGCGTGCGGCCCATGCACTATCTCAAGGGTTCGAGCGCCACGGTCGCCGGGCCGTGATTCGACCTGCCATTCGCGCGGAAGCTGGCTCGGTATGGGGGCAGGGGAGGGAAGGTTGCCAGGTGGCCTGGAGGACTGGCGGTTTCTTCATGCGAGTGAGGGAGATGGTTGGAGGCTGCTTCGATTCAGGGTGATTGCCGTGCGAGAGCGCTCGCTTGATGGGTCGCTCGCTCAAACTGGGAGGGCCCCAGGGATTGGCCTGCCTGCTCGTGAGGCTTGAGGTGATGAATCAGCGGGGTCGAGCTTTGGAGTCAGGACGCGGCCTCCGTTGAATCGAACGCCGGAGCCAGGGCACGGACTCCGTTGCGGCGAGCGTTGGAGCAAGGACGTGGACTCCGTTGCATGAAGTGGTGTGGACACTCATCGCGCCGAGGTTTTTCGGTGTGCGCGGCGCGGCGTTTCGCGACTCCTGTTGTCGCAGCGTGCGCGTGACGCGAAGACCGTTCGCAACGGACGCGGTATCGAGTCCGTGGGGATTGAGCGCGCTTGTCCTCACGAGGGCCGCGTTCGGAAGACCCCTTGATTCAAGAGGTTCTCGGACACGGAAGAGCCTGCTCAGTTCGCAGGTCCGCGTGGTGCGGCATGCTGGAGTGCGGCGGCCCAAGCCAGGTCACGAGGTTGGAGGAGGAGCATGCCTGCATGCTCAGCGCTGCACGGCTGTCATGACTTGATGCGAGTGTCCAAGCATGTGCACGAGAGGCCCGTTGCGGATGCGGAGCTCCATGCCCTGGTTGATGCTCGTTCCACGTGGAACAGGGCCGATGCGGCGCCGTGTCAGCGTGGGCTCCGACCGCGAAGTTCGGAGTCGTCGTCTTGAGGTGAGGGCTTCGCTACCGGACGGTGTTCGAACGCGCGCGGGAAGTAGTCGCTCGTGGTCATGGGCCGAGACCTTCGAGCCTCACGACGTGAACTCCGTAGCGCGTGAATCGTGGGCCGGAAGGCGGTTCGGAGTGCGCGCATCCTGGAGGCTCGAGGCCACGGTTCGAACTCCATGTGCTCCAGCACATGGGCTGGGCCCGCACTCAGATGGTTCGTGGCGCGCGCCTGGGACTCCGTCGCGAGGCTCACTTGAGCCGGGTGGTCTTGTTTGTGAGGCGTGGGTTCCGGCCCAGATGCTGAGGCGCGAGCGATGGAGGCGGAGGGCTTGAGGTGACGAGAGTTGGCGCGAACTTCGATGCGACCCCTGTCCTGGTCAGGTCGGGGTGAGGTTGGCGCACTCGCGCGGCACGAGGATGTGAACGCACCCGGTTCGCGTGGCCATCGGATGTCCCCTCGCGTGGGGTTCCTTGAGCTTCTCGTTCGCGGGTCTTCGATGCGGGAGTGGCTGGGGAAGAGGAGTGGATGCCGTCCGCCACTTTCGGCCGCCTCCACGTTGCGCGAGCGATGGAGTCCGCGGGTGGTCCGGTCCTTTGGGTCAGTTTTCTGAAGTGAGGCCTCGCAGGTGATGCCGAGCAAGGCTCCTTTGGGTGGCGCGAGGCGCGGGTGAGGCGACTTCAACGAGGTGCCGCGCATGGCGTCGGCCGGCGAAGTGACGAGGCCTGCTGGTTGGTGGGGAGGGGAGGGGGCGCGCCAGTGGTTGGGGAATGGAGTGAGGTCCGGGTGCGGTGCCGGCATCACCTCGCGGGTTCCTGAAGCAGTGCCATGCCGTGGTGCGCCCCGCTCATGAGGGCTCGCGTGAGGTTGAGTCTCTGAACGGAGACGAGTTCATGGGGTGCGGCGACGCGCCGGTTCTTCTTGAGAGGTCGCCGACCCGAGGTGCTCGTGATGCCCTGCTCAGCGGTGTGCCCGTCATGAGTGTTCGCGCTGGTTGCTTCTCGTGAACGAAGGCGAGCAGCGGCAACCGCATCGTGATGGTCCCATCCACATCCATGCCCCAGGCTCACGGCTCCGGGTTCCGCGCGTCGCCCTGGTTCCGTGAGGTCGCCGAGGAGCTCCTTCATGGTTCCAGCGCTCATCGACTCGCGCGAAGAGCGAGCCACCTGGCGTTGCCGCGAGCCGCGTTCCACGTGGAACGGCGAAGAGCGCAGATGCGCACCCCGCGCTGGCCTTCACGTGGATGAAGTCGCTTCGTGGTGCCGCTCAGGCCGACTTGAGTGAGTTCTCAGCCATCCGGAGAGATGCCGTGCGCCGTGTTCCACGTGGAACGGCAACGAGGAGGCTGGGGCTAACCCTTCTTGGTGTTCGCATCTGGTCGATGAGGCTGCTTCGCGCCGCCGTGCATGGCGGGTCGCGAGAAGCGTCAGCCATCCGGAGAGGCCGTGCGCCGTGTTCCACGTGGAACGAGAAGAGGCGCGGATGGGCGTCGCGCGTTGGCCGTGCGTGGTTGAAGAGGCCGGCGCGAAGCTCCTCTCCGTTGCCGGCGTCGAACAACTCGCATGAGGCCTCAACCCACTCGAGATGCCGTGCGCCGTGTTCCACGTGGAACGAGAAGAGGCGCGGATGGGCGTCGTGGCCAGGCCGCGCGTGGTTGAGGAGGACACTGGGAAGTTGGCTCGCGTGCCCACGCCGGACAACGCGCTTGAGGGTTCGGCAGGCCAGCGATGCCGTGTTCCACGTGGAACGAGGAGAGGCTCGGATGGGCGCCGCGTGTCGGCCTCACGTGGTTGAAGAGAGCGCTGAGAAGCTCTTCCTCGTGCCCATGCCGGACAACGCGCTGGAAGCTTCGGTAGGCCAGCGATGCCGTGTTCCACGTGGAACGAGAAGAGGCTCGGATGAGCGCCGCGTGTCGGCCTCACGTGGTTGAAGAGAACGCGGAGAAATTCGTTCGCGCACCCACGCCGGACAACGCACTGGAAGCTTCGGCCAGCCAGCGATGGCGTGTTCCACGTGGAACGAGCAGAGGCTCGGATGGGCGCCGCGTGTTGGCCTCACGTGGTTGAAGAGGTGGCCGTGTAGTGCCCCTTTCAACGTGCCCGCGGCAGACAACTCGTGGTCGTTCAGCGATGCCGTGCGCCGTGTTCCACGTGGAACGAGAAGCGACCTGGACGCGCGCGTTGCCTTCTCCACCTTGCTTGATGAGGTGGTGGAGGAGTCGCTGCGTGGTGGCGGTTGCTGATGGTTCGCGGCGGATGCCGTGCGCCGTGTTCCACGTGGAACGAGTTCAACGTGGAGCGCGGTGATGCGCGGAGAAGTGAGGCAGCGGTGCGTGACCTGATGACGCCTTGCGAGCACGTGCGCTGGCGAGCATCTGTGTTCCACGTGGAACGCAGCTCGCTCCATGCGCCATGACCGAGCTCCGCCACCTCATCGATGAACGACCGAGGTCGGCATCCAGGGCTTCACGAGAAGCCCATCACCACCGCGTGTTTTCGCGAAGCGCGGTGATGGTGGAGACCTCTCGTGGGTGCGTGACGTGTGGCGCGTTCCACGTGGAACACGGTGGTGCGTGAACTAGAGGAAGAGGTCAGCCACCGGTGCTGAGCGGAGCCTCATGCATGCGCGTTCGTGTTCCACGTGGAACAGCGAAGAGGCATCACGCGCCACGTGTTGAGGCCTCGGTGAGAAGTGGTGCGTCAGTTCGCGCCGGCGCCATGGATGTGGCCGAGCGTCGTTGGTGCGACGCGAATCGTGTTCCACGTGGAACGGGAAAGCGGTCAGCGCGAGCCGCCGAAAACTGAGCTGACTCGATGCCGTGTTCCACGTGGAACGCGGAAGCCGTTCACGTGGAGCCGTGAACCATGGGCCAGCGGTTCGGCAACGCGGTGGTGGACCGTGGTCGATGTGGTTCAAGGACGGCGCCTCGTGTGGCGTTGCCGCGAGCAGTTGATGCGGCGTGAGTCGTGTTCCACGTGGAACGCGAAAGCGGCTGAACGGTGATGCGCGCGACAGGCTCGCGGCCTCGGCGATGTGGTGCTGAGGACCGTTGAGCAGGTTCTTCATGTGGAGGCCCTCGCGGTGGTTTGAAGCGTCGCGTGTCGTGTTCCACGTGGAGCGTGGATGCGCCCCGCGCGGTGATGCGCGTGACAGGCTCGCGGCCTCGGCGATGTGGTGCTGAGGACCGTTGAGCAGGTTCTTCATGTGGAGGCCTTCGCGGTGGCTTGAAGCGTCGCGTGTCGTGTTCCACGTGGAACGCGATGGCGTGCCGGAAGGACGGGGAGTCATCCGCGAAGACAGAGCGGGCCGCTGGGCTCGAGCCGATGACGTGGACTGGCAGATGTCCGGCTCGTGGTTGTCGTGCGTGAGTTCGCATGACGTGGCGGACGTTGCAGAGTCATCTGCCCGAACCCCATGAGACGCCGTGATGCCGTGCGCCGACGCGGTCCGCTGATGTGCAGCCGAAGCGCGCATCAGTGGACGTCGCGTTCCGCGTGGAGTTGGTGGCGTGACCGCGGTGGAGTCCTGATGGTGGAGATGAGGACTCACGAAGCCCGGTCCCGCACCAGGTTCCAACTGGAGTGGGTGGCGGTTCGGTCGGTCCTCGGATGTGGTGGTGATGCCGTGCGTTCAGGCTCGCCAGTTCTGGCGTGGAGCGAGCCGTGTGGTGGCCCGTGATTTCAAGTGCGGGTGCCGGACAACGCTTCGATGGCTTACGGCATCGGCGCCACGTGAGGTTCGTGTCTTGGGCTACGTGGTGCGCGAGACCAATTCGATGTCGAGCCGCTCAAGGTCGAGGCTGCCCACCACGGGTTCGCCAACTTGAGGGGGCACAAGTTGGAGGCAGGTGGAACGGCGGAGAGGTTCGTAGCGCATCGTCCCGATGGAGGCCGCAAGGGCCACCTGCGTTTCGACACCCAGCGCACGCACCGGTGCATCGCTTCAGGCCGAACGACGATGGGTGTGGCGAACCAGTTCACGTCAGCGCGGAGCCCGCGCACCAGACGGCGTGGCGAACGGGTCGGTGAATCGGTGGGGCAGTTCAAGCGGGCGCTTCTGACAGGGGGCTGATGGAGGCGGCATCAGCGGACACGGAAGCACCCACGTCATCGCTCAGGTGATGAATGTCGCGAACCGGTTCACGCCGCATCGGTGGGTAGCACCGTTCAGAGGTCGCCCATGCGCTTCATGACGCGTGGGCGATGGAGATGGCGAACCGGTTCCTGCGGAGACTCTCGTTGGTGCGTATCGGCGGGCATCACATCGGAGGGTGGTCGCGCGGCGATTCGTGGCGCGCGGGAGTTGGATGCGGCGAACCGGCGCATGCGGAGGTGCTCGATGAAGGCGCATCGCTGGGTGCCGCATTGATGGGCACCGCGCTTCACGGCCCGCAGTCGATGGAGGCGGCGAGTCGGTTCGTGTGGAGGTGCTCGATGAAGGCGCATCGCCGGGTGACGCACTGATTGGCACCGCACTTCATGGACCACGAGCGCGGATGGTGGCGAGCCGGTTGCGTGGAAGCTCTCGACGATGGCGCATCGATGAGCACCGCACCGGAAGGTGAGCGCTCAATGCGCCGGAGAACGGGTTCGCGTGGAGGCGCTCATCAATGACGCATCGGTGGCCGGTCACCACAGGGGAGGGTGGCCGCGCCTCATGTCGAACGGACCGTGGAGGTGTGCACAGGCCCGTCAGTGCTCGGCCTCGCGGTACGGAGTTGCTCCCGCGCTCCATCCCGAACGGGCGAGCGCCCTGGCGAACCGGGTCCAGCGATGACTTCCAACATCCCACCCAGAAACGGTCGCCACTTCGAACAGCACACGCACCGCCTCCATGGCGAACAGGTCACAGCGCTCAACCCGCTTCACGAAGACCCACCGCGATGAACCCGTCCCCGTCCCCGCGCGCGTGCCTCCACCC
>NZ_JABXEM010000256.1:0-16549 GCF_013372595.1 Myxococcus sp. AM011 | reverse complement strand
TGCTCGACACCGACGCCGCCGCTCTGTAGGCCGCTCCCATCACCGAGCGCGCTCGCTGACGCTCGCGCTCGGTGATGCCCATCAACCAGGCGGAGCGCTAGTCCATCAACCAGCCTGCCTCGCAACACTCAGTGACAACGTTCCGGAGTTCGTGGCCTCGGCCATCCTGCGAAGGCCCGCATCGAGCTGGCGCACATAGCTCCAGGCAAGCCCTCGCAGAAGGGCACCGACGAGAGCTTCAACGGACGCTTTCGCGACGAGTGCCTCAACATGGAATGGTTTCTCTCCAGGTTAGAGGCGGAGGTTGTCATCGAGGCGTGGCGACAGCACTACAACCACGTCTGCCCCCACTCGAGCCTCGGCCGCCACATCCCTGGAATTTCGACGGTAGTGCGAAGCAGTGGTGCCCGACTCATACCGGTCAGCACCTCTCTCGTAGTCGGTGGTCCGAAGGATTCATGTAGGTCAGCCCGGGCAAGCCGCATCCAAGATCCTGGACTACCGTCCATGTTCGCGTACGCCCACTGAACGCAACCTTCGCGCTCTGCAAACCCCGGCCCGAGCAGTCTCCCGTCATGACGCAAGCGCTCAGGAACCGCCTACTCCTCCTCCGCCCGTCGCGCCGCCGCGCCCCTCCACGCGCGTCAACAGGCCGGCGAGGCCCTCGAAGCTGGCGTTGCCCACCTGGTGCAGCCCGAAGCCCCAGAGGAACGCCGTCATGCCCGCGCCGAAGCCACCCCACGTCGGTGAGAAGACGTTGAGGAGTTGCAGGCCCAGCACCACCGCCACGCCCGTGAGCAACGCCAGCAACGCCAGCTCCACCACCCACAGGTGACGCGGCGACGGCAACGGCACACCCTCCAGTGCACTGAAGCCACCCGCCGAGTCCGCGTCCTCGCTCGGAGGAGCCTCTGGCAGCGTCGGCAGGCTGCCACCCGTGGGCGCGCTGGCGGCGGGCACCTCCGGCGCGGTGGGCGCGGAGAAGCTCAGCGCCTCCCTCCCCGTGGGAACTCCCAGCCTGCCACTCATGCTGGTGCTCTGTGGACTCGGGTAGGCCTGGAGCGCCATCGCCGCCTTGTCCACCTTGTAGTCCGCGTCCTGCAATGTCTCCGGCTTCAACGCGAGCTGCGCCTCGTTCAGCAGCGAGTCGATGTGTCCCAGCTCATGCAGCTCGGAGTCAGAAGTAGCCGCACTGCGTTTGCTCGTCACCTCCGCGCGCAGCGCTTCGATTCGCTTGCGCACCTGTCCCGTCTGCGCATGGTGGAGGAGGTCTCTCGCCTCGCGGTACTTCGCCGCGGCATCGTGCGGAGACTCCGCCCCCAGCGCCAGCATCGCCTCGCGCAGCTTCGCCTCCGCGCTGTCCAGCTCCACCTTCTGCGCGTCGCTGGCCGTGCTCCTCGCCTCCGCCAACGCCTCGCGCAGCTCCTGCAACAGCCGGAGCACGTAGTGCGCATACGCGCCCTGGTACAGCCGGAAGCCCTCGTCCACGCTGACGTCCGCGCGCGCTCGCGCCTGCTTCAGCCTGTCCTTCACCTCCGCGGTCAACTCCCGCCACTCCTCCTGCGTGAAGCCCCGGGGATTGCGCGGCGAGGCCACCGCCAGCGACAGCTCCCCGCAGAGGACGTCGAAGTAGGAACGCCGGGCCCGCTCGAACCGCAGCCGCGCCGTCGCCAGGTCGCCCTCGTCCAGGGACGCACGCACCTCCTGGAGCAGCGGCAACAGCTCATACATCAGCCGGAAGCCCAGGCTGTCGTCTTCCCCCAGCTTCTGCGCCAGCGTGCGCGCCTGCGTCTCCAGCTCCGCCAGCTTCGCCTTCAGCCCCGCTCGCGCCAGTTCCTCCACGTTCTGCTGGCGCAGCACCTTGAGCTGCTCCTCCAGACGCTCCGTCGGCACATTGCCCAGGCGCAGCGACGTCTCCGCCTCGTCCAGCAGATTGCTCGCCTGCGCCGGCCTCAGCTCTCTCGGAAGCGCGTTCAGTTCGCGCGTGCCCGCGCACCACGCCTCGTACAGCCGCAGCTCCGGCTCCACTCGCGCCAGCTCCGCCTCCGCCACCCGGCCGCCTCGCAGCGGTCCGCGAATCCTCGAGACGATGGCGTCGATGCGCGCGCGCACCTCCAGCCCCACTCGCCGCGTCTCCGCGTCCTGGCCGTTGAGCAGCTCCGCCGCCTTCTGCCTCAGCGCCTGCGCTCGATGGAGCTGCTGCGCCCGGGGCCGGATGTTCTGCGTGTACAGCCGCACCCCATACGAAGACACCGCGCCCGCCGCGATGAGCAGCGCGCCCCACAGCCAGGGCGTCCTCACCCAGACGGTGAAGGGCTGCTCCACCGCCACGCCTTGCGGCACCGCCATCCGCACCGTCCCCGTGTACTCGCCCGGCCCGTCCAGCCCGCGCAGATGCAACAGCAGCGTGCCACTGCCATTCGCTGACACCTGCACCGTGGAGTCCGCCGCCGACAGGTCCAGGTCCTTGCCGTCCTTCCCGCCGCCCTCCAGGAAGAAGTGGGAACCTCCGAAGTGCGGCTGCACCAACGTCGCCCCCAGGTCCGGCGCCTTGTGCTGGAGCTGGAGCAGCCGGGGCGCGGCCACCATCCCCGTCACGCCCGCCGTCTCCTTGAAGGGCAGCCGCACCGTCGCTTCCACCGTGCCCAGCCCCCAGCCCGACGCCGCCACCGCTGGCGACGTCGCGATGAACTGCACCGCCGGCACCGCCTGCGTCCGCGTGACGACGAGCGCCGTCGTCTCACGCCCGCTCGCGTGCACCAGCACCAGCTGCCCCGTGTAGTCCCCCGCCGCCGGCAGCTTCCCGGACACCTCCAGGTACAGCGGCGCCCTCGATGAAATGGACGGCGACGTGCCCGCATCCCCGGCGCCCGCGGCCTCGCGCACGACGGCCGTCAGCGTCACCTGGGAGCCATCGCTCGCCTGGAGCGGATCCACCAGCACCGTCACTCCGCCGGGCAGCGCCTCCTCCACGCCCGCGTCACCCGGTGGCGGCGACAAGAGGTCCACGCGCAGCACCGTGCGGAAGTCCTCCGACGTCGTGCGCAGCTTCACCTCGTTGTTGGCCGTGGCCCCGGCCACGCGCAGCCGCGTCTGCGCCAACGCGACGCTCGACGACGCGGAGAGCACCACGAGCAACCCCAGGCGGAAGAGACCCCGGGCACGGCGGCAACGGGCATCGAGGACGAACATCCGCCGACGATAACAGGCGCGTCCCCCGCCTCCAGTTCACTCCCAGCCCAGCAGCGCCTTCACCTCCCGGGACAGGCTCCGGCGGATGGTGTCCGTGGGGATGCCCTCGTTGTGTCCCGTGGCGGACGGCATCCGCGGCCCCCCGCTGTGATGCAGCGCGGCCAGACGCAGGTCCTGGGTGAAACACGGCGCGCCGGAGGACCCGGGGCTCGTGGACGTCCGATAGGACACACGGGTGCGCGACGCGTTGACGGCCAGGAATTCGTCCAGCGCCACGCTCATCGGCTGACCTTCCGGATGCTGGACGATGAGCGCCAGGCTGCCCAGGATGATGGGCACCTCCACCTCGGGCAGCTCCAGCCAGCCCCGGGGCTCGTCCTCCACCGGCTCCTCGCCCGGCGCTCCCTCCACCTGGAGGAAGGCGTAGTCCAGCTCGTCCACCGTCGCCTCGCGAGGCCTGGGGTGCATCAGGTCCGCGGGGCTGTACGAGCTGCGCGCGATGCAACGCTTCACCGCGTACCGCGTCCCCGACTGGAGCAGCGTCCGGTCCGGCAACACCTTGTGGTCGAAGCGCACGCGCAGCGACTCCAGCAGCCGGTTCTCGATGACATGGAAGTTGGTGAGCACCACGTTGCGCGACACCAAAAACCCCGTCCCCAGGGACGCACCCAGCACCGGCTCCACCCGACAGACGCGCCGCTCAATCGCGGCGAGCCTCCGGCGCCACCCGTCCGCGCCACCGTCCTCCGCCCAGGAGCCGACGATGCGCTCCAGGCTGCGACGCGGAATGCTCCGCTGCACCGAGGCGAGGTAGCCCTGCATGAAGCGATGCAGCCGCGCGTGCCGAGGATGGGCGCCGTGCATGCCCGTCACCAGCTCCCGCGTCCACCCTTCCGATTCCGCGCGCTGGATGAGGCCCGTCGCCCGCTCCCTCGGGCCGCCCGTTGGAACGAGCACTTCCAAATCCCGGTGGCACACCGAGGCCACCACCCGGCGAAGGTCCTCCACCGAGGGAAACGCCCCCAGCATCGCCAACAGCAACTCGTCTCGTTCCGCGCCGTCGAGCTCCATGGTGTCACCCGTGAAGAACCGCTGACGAAGCCTTCTCCGGCCTGCCGACGCTGCCGCGAATCTTCCGTATTCTCCGAGCGGATGCCCAGGGGGTAGCCGCGCTTCTGCCCTGACGTGCTGGTTCCAGAAGCCCGTGAGCAGACACTCCTTACCGGGCCGTCCGCGATACGGCCCCGGTCCGAAGTCCGCGAAGACCCCGCCTCAGCGCACCGCCCACGTAGCGGGAGGTACGTAGGAGACGACGTCCGGCCGAGCAAGCACCCGCAGCGACGAGGCACCCGCCTGGAGCGTCCCCGCCAGCGTGGGGATGACACGGAAGCGAGCCTGGAAGGTCTCCCCTTGTCCTCGGGCAGGCAGCTTCAGCGTCACCGCGCCGTCCTCCGAGGTCCACGACGAGACACTCCCCGACGCCACCAGCGCGTCCAGGCTGGCGGAGTCCACCTGCACGCCCGCCGGTAGCCCGTGCCTCAATTCCAGCACCAGGCCCGAAGGCGTGGAGGCCTGCACCGTCACCTCCACGGGCTGCCCGACTCGCGCCTCCCGGGGCGAGTCCACGGCCAGCTCCAGTCCACCCTGCGACTCCTGCTTCCACGGCACGGCGGCGGACAGCGCCAGCGCGAAGCCCAGGCCCGGCACCGCGGGCTCCGCGCGCACCGTCCAGGCATGCGCACCCGCCGAGCCCGTCGCCAGGGCCTCCAGCGCCAGCACCTCGCGCAGCGCCTTCGCGTCGTACGTGCCCTCGGCCACGGGCTTGCCGTCGCGCTCCAGCACCACGCGCACGCTCGCGGGCAGCGGCTCCTTGAAGAGCGACACCACGGCCTTGAGCGCCAGCCGGTTCGTCCGGCCACTGCCCCACCCGCGCGCCGGCCCGTAGCTCGCGAGCAGCGACGCGCCCAGGTCCGCCAGGGGCGCCTTGTCGTCGCCCTCCAGGCCCAGCACCGCCAGCGCGGTGGCCTCCGCTTCCGAGGGCACCTCGCCATCGGCCGCCACCACTCCCTCATCCACCGGCAGGTACGCGGCGCCGTCCTCGCGCGTCTTCACCGCGTCGCGCACCTGCGCCCGCAGCGAGTCCCGCAGAGCGCCCGTCACGATGCCGCTCGCCAGCAGCGACGCCGCCGTGTAGCCGTCCTTCACGTGCGCCCGGTTGCGCTCCAGCGCGCCCGACGCCAACGCCGTGAAGCGCGCCGCGCGCCGCTGGCCCACCGGCGTCCCGGACGCCGCCACCACCGCGCGCGTACAGTCCGCCGTCGCCACCAGCAGTCGCTGCAACGTCCAACCGTCGCCACCCTGGCACGTGCCATCCGGACGCTGCGCCGCGGCCACCCAGCCCGCGAGCCGCTCGCCCAGTCGCGCCAGCACCGGGTTGTCCGGGTGGAGCAGCGTGCCCTCCACCAGCAGCGTCGCCGACACCACGTCCGGCGTGCGCCCCAGCCGCAGCGCGCGCTGCGTCGCCTGTGCCACGAGGACGCGCACCCCTTCCGCGTCCACCAGTCCCCCCGCCGACTCCGGCGGTGACGCCACGCGCCCGCCCTTCGGCGACAGGGCCGCCTTCAGCACCTGGGCCGCCTGGGGCTCGCCCAGCGCTGTCAGCAACTCCGGCGCGCGCCCGGCCAGCATCAGCGCATACGCCACGTCGTCCGAGCCACCGCGAGCCCCCGCCGACGTCAGCTCCGAGCGCAGCACGCCGAGCCCGCCGGGATACACCTGGAGCCGCACGCGCTCACTGCCCACCTGCGCGTCCGCGGCGCCCGTGAGCGTCAACGTGCGAGGCGCGGCCAGCGTGCCACTCCACGTCTGGACCACGGGCCTGCCGGTGGGCCACACGTCCAGGGGCTTCTCCACGCTGTCCGCGTCTCCCAGCGCCGCGCGCACCGCGATGGGCCCGGGGCCGGAGACGCGCACCGTCACGTACTCCACCACGCTGCCTCGCGCCGGCACGCGCACCGTGCGCGCGGCGCCATCCACCGTCGCCCCCGTGGCCTCCACCTTCAGCGACGTCTCCACCACGGCATCCGTCGTGTTCACCACCTGCACCGGCACGCGCACGGAGTCGCCCGCGCGCAGGAAGGGCGGCAGCACCGGGTCCACGTACGTGGGCAGCGTGCCCGCGAAGCTCGTCACCGCGCCGGCCTGGGCGCCAGAGCGCGAGTGCGCCAGCGCCAGCACGCGCCAGCGGGTGAGCCGGTCCGGCACGCGCACCGGCAGCGTCGCGCTACCAGACTCGTCCGTCACCACCAGCGGCTCGAAGAGGAACGTCTCCGGGAACCACGCGCGGCTGGGCGCTCCCACGGATTGCGGCTTCTGCTCCCCACCGCCGCCCTTGGGGCGGCGCGCGTCCCCCTCGTCCGCCTTCTGGGCGATAGCGCCGAAGCCGTCCTCTTCCGGCGCGGCCCCTCCCACAGGGGGCGCCATCACAGGCGCCGCGGCCATCTCCGCCTCGGCGGAGCCCCTGAGGAGCAAGTCCGCCGACCGGTCCATCATCGCCTGGCCCGGGGGCTCGAAGTGCCCCGACAGCGCGGACGAGGACGCTCCAAAAAGCCTCCGGAAGTTGTCCCCGAACAAGGTCACCAGGAGCACGAACCCCACGACGACACACACCGCCCCGACGACGATTTTGCGAATCACGGCGCCTCCCGGGCGACCCACGCGTTCCAGTTCTCCACGTCCTCTGGCAGTCGCGTCCCACGCGACACCACCGCGCGCGGGTCCGTCAGCTCCAGCAGCTCCCTGGGCAGCCTCGACAACCGCAGCCGCTGGCCGAAGGCGTCCTTCACCTTCTCGCCCCGCTGCTCACAGGACGCCAGCGCCTGGGTCCACAGCTTCGCGAGCCCCGCCGGGTTCAGCGTCTCACCCTCGGGCGCCTTCTCCTCCCAGTCACGCACCTTCGCGTGCAGCTCCGAGAGCACCGCGTAGAAGGGCTCGGTCAGCTCCGCCTCCGGGTCGAAGGCACCGCGCGCGCTCGCGCTCGCTCGCACCTCTGTCTCCTGGAGCGTCGGCACCGTGCTCACGCGCAACAGCGCCGCGGCGGCCGCGTTGGAGCCCCGGATGCGTCCCTGCGCCAGCGCCACGCCATCCAGCACTCCGAAGGCGGGCTCCGACACCGATGGCGCGGGCCTCACGCTCGCCAGCGCGTCACCCCCGGGCAGCGGCACCAACTGGCTCAACGTCTCGTCCACGCCGAAGAGGCCCACCGCCGCGGGCCCGTCCTTCCCATCCACGCGCGTGCGCACCTGGAGCCGCGCCAGGTCGCCGGGCGCATAGGCCGGCTTCTCCGACGACACCTCCACGGAGAGCTGCGCGCGCGGCGCCACGTACACCCGCGCCAGGGCCCCCGCCCACGAGGTCTCCGCCCAGCCCTCGAAGTCCGCGGGCAGCCGGAAGCGCGCCGTGGTGGAGCCCTTCTCCAGCTTCGTCACCAGCTCCTGCTTGCCCGCAGACAGCCGCAGCTCCGTGGGCAGTGAGCCCTGGAAGTCGGGGCCGCGCATCAGGTCGATGCGCACCTCCTCGCCGGCCTTCGCCAGCACCGGCGTGGCGCGCAGGCGCAAGGGCGGCAGCGTCGCCGGGCGCAACACCCACTTCGTGTCCCCCACCGGCTTGCCGTCCACCTTCGCCGCCACCTTCAACTCATAGCCCAGGAAGGTGGTCGCCTGAGCGGGCCCACCACCTCGGGAGCCGTCCACTCCCGGATGCGCCGTGAGGAAGAGGACGCCCATCGCCTCACCTTCCTCATTCTCCTCCACGGCCTTCCAGCGCGCGAAGCGCTCCTGGATGCAGGCCACCGTCGCCGCGCCGGGTCCGCCCTGGACCCACGGCAGCGCGGACCAGGACAGCGACACCTCGCGCTTCGCCCCCAGTCGCCACGTCAGCGCCATGGGCAGGTAGCTGCTCGTCGCCAGCCCCGCCGGCAGACAGGTGCGCGCATCTTTCGCGGCCGACTCCAGCGCGCCCATCAGCGGCGTGGCCGTGCCGAAGGCGGACTCCACCCGCGTCTCCAGCCGAGGCAGTCCCCAGTCCCGCACCACCAGCGACAGCGACAACACCCGTTCCTGTCCCGGGGGCAGCGTGCGCGCGCGGATGACCTGGGCCAGACACGTCGACAGCGCGTCTTTGGTGCCCACCACGTCCGTCACCGCGCCGCCCGCGCCCACCCGCACGCCCAGCTCCATCAGGCGCTGGCCGTCGTTCGGCTCGACGAAGCGCGAACACGGGAAGAACGACGACACCCAACCCTCCACCGCGAGCCGCTCCTTCAGCGTCGGTCCGCTGCCCGCTTCCATCAGGTTCTTCAACTGCGCCAGCCGCACCGGAGGCGGCGGTGGAAGCCGGCGCACCGGCAGGGGCGGCACCACCACGTTGACCGGTGGGCCCGGGTCCAGTTGGAAGGCCGCCACGCCGTCCTCATCCGTCACGCCGCGCACGCCCTCGTCGCGAGCATCCCACGCGCGCGTCACCGTCAGCTCCGCCCCCGGCAGCACCCGCCCGTCCGGCGTGGTGGCGCGCAGGTAGACGCGGTTGCTGAAGCCATCCACCAGCCCGTCCTCCAGCTCCGTCACCGAGGAGATGGCGAGCGCGTCTTCGGAGAGCAGCAGCGCAGCGCCGCTCACCACCCGGTCTCCAGCGGCGTCCTTCGCCGACACGCGCGCGGACAGCGTCACCTGGCCCCGCAAGTCATCGGGCACGCGCGGCAGCGTCACATGGAAGCGCCCCGACGCATCCGTGCGGGCCCTGGAGGGCAGTCCTCCCGAGTTCCATTCCGGAGGCGGCGGCCACTCCCCGGAGACGTTCCATCCAAGCTCCACCTCCGCGTCCGTCACCGGAGCGCCCGACGCGTACACCACCTGGCCTTCCAGCTCCGGCGTCTCCCCCGCGCGCCAGTAGGGCCGGGGGCTGGACGCCTCCACTCGGAAGCGCGGCAGCGTGAAGGGCTTCACCTGGAAGGTCGCCTGGGCCTGGGTGCTCCCGCTGCGCCACTCCAGCGTCCACTCACCGACGGGCGCGCCCCGGTCCAACGGGAAGCTGCCGGCCACGACGCCCCACGGTCCCGCGGGCGCCCGCTCCTCCAACACCGTCTCTCCCGTCGCGTCCTTCAGGAACCACGTCCCGGGCCGCCCATCCAGCGGAGACAGGTCCTTCGCGCGCAGCACCACGGCGCGGAAGCGCACCTCGTTGCCGGGCTCGTACAGCGGCCGGTCCGTCAGCACGTGCGCCACCGCCGGCGCGTAGAGGGGCAGCGCCGCCTCCACCGTGTCAGTGCCCAGCGGCGTGGTGAGCCGCGCGAGCAGCTTGTAGTCACCGTCCGGCACTTCGGGCAGCTTCACCTGGGCCGTCAGCGAGTCGTCGGGCGAGCGCGTCCACGGGAAGTCCTTCTCGGCCTCCAGGGCCGTCTGCTTCCCCTCGGCATCCACCAGGAACAGCTCCGGCGTGCCCCGCCGCACCCGCGCGCTCATCAATTGGCCGCGTGCGTCAGGCGCATGGGCGTCCGCCCAGACGACCACGCTCCCAGCAAGCCCGCGCCCCAGCCCATGGGCATCCACGCCCACCGTCTGGCGGAACTGCCCGTCCGGACACTCGGGCACCTTCACCCCGCGAAACACCCAGGCGGTCAGGCACACGTCCCACGCCGCGAAGGCCCAGACGCCCACCAGCAGCAAGGCCGCCAGCCCACCCCGCTTCGCCCCACGGCGGAAACGCTCTGTCATGCATCCTCCCCGAAGCCGCACTCTATGTCGGGATGCCCCCTGACTGCCGAGCCCCCTTCTTCGCGCGACCGCCGCCGGTGCGATAGCGTGCCGCGCCCCATGCCTTCGTCGCCCAATCCCCGAGTGACCCGTCCTCCCGCGGATGCCCTGCCCTCTCGATTGGAGGCATTGCTGGAGTCGCTCACGGACCGGCACCTCGCGGACCGCCTCACGCACGTCCACCGCGCGGCGGCGGTGGCCATCGACCGGCTCGGCCACCTGAGCATCGCCAAGTACGAGCCCACCACCCTGGAGTCGGACGGCGGCGCGGACCTGGCCCTCTGGGAGACCATGGCCCCCGCCATTGGCGACACCCTCGTGGGCGTCAACCAGCTCGTCAGCGCCATCCACCAGCAGTTCCCCCCGCCCGCGCGCGCCGCGAGCACCACGGACACCGGCTGGGCTCCTCCCCCCGCCAGCTCCGACGAGCGACTGGCGCAGGAGGTGGAGGTGGTGCTCCACGCCACCGCGGAGCTCTTGTCCAAGCGGGTGTCGGAGCTGGGCCAGCAGATGCGAAAGCCGGAGGTCGTCAGCGACCGCTGGACGCTGATGGCCAAGCTCCAGGCGTTCCGCGCCGACTTCCGCGTGCGCATCGGCGACCTCGTCTACCTGACGGCGGCGGCCTTCGAGGACGTGCGCCGCGAGGACGTGGTGCCCGGCTACGTGCACCAGGTGGGCGCGCGCTCGGCGCTGCGCGGGGCGGCGGCGGACCTGCGCCGCTCGCTGCAAGGACGGCTGGAGCGCGCGACGAAGGCGGAGGCCCCGTCGCGGCCCGCCCTGGCCCGTCAGATGGCGGAGAGCGTGTCGGCCTTCATCACCCTGCCCGCCTCGGTGGCGCTGCGCACGCCGCAGAAGCACCATGTGCTCACCTTCCGCGCGCACCTCCAGGAAGCGGCCGGACAAGGCGAGCTGGCGGCGGACGTGCTGTCCTCGCACGTCGAGCCATTCCTCTCCTTCCTGGAAGAGGCCATGGACGAGGTGACGCGCACGTGGCTCATCGTGCATGACCGCGAGCTGTGGGCGTCATGCGGCGCCAAGCTGGAGCAGGCGGACATGCACCTGACGCTCGGCTCGCCCGGCGCGGCGCGCGTGCTGGCGGACGCGGTGGACACGGCGGCGGCGCTGTACGGCCGCTCGGCGCCGTTCGACGGCTTCCTGCGCAAGGCGCGACAGGAGGCCGCCGAGGGACTGGATGAGGCGAACTCGCTGGGGCTGCTGGAGCGCTTCCGGGAGCGCCTCGCGGCCCTGCCCTTCAGCTAGGCACCCGCGCGCCTACTTCTTCGTGTCGGCGGGCAGCGCGGGAGGCTCGGCCTTCGGCGGCAGCACGCGCAGCTCGTTGAAGCGCTCGGCCAGCGTCACGGGCGTCATCTCCTCCTGCCACTGCTTGGGGTTGGTGTTCCAGCCGAAGTCCGCCGGCACCTTGCCGCCACCCTGGTTCTTGTAGCCGATCATGTCCGGGAACAGCGTGGACCAGCGGCCCGCCGGGTCCGGCTCCTTGGTGATGTACTGCCGGTTGGCGGGGATGAGGAAGGGCTTGCTCGCGTCGCTCATGGGACCAAAGCCTCCCCGAAACCCGCCCGCAAGGGTAGTGGGAAGCCACGGTGACTGCGCCTGAAGGCCCGGTCCCCGGACATCCCCTCTGGAAACGAAGTCCTCAGGCGGCCTTCCGGGCCTTCACCCGGCGCACGGGGGGCAGCACCCGGGGGCCCATCGCGAAGACGGCCGCGAAGAAGCGCGCCTGGGCCTCGCTCCGGTAGCGGTAGCGCCGCACCTCGCCCTCCGACGTGACGACCTCCACGCCCCAGCCCTTCTTCTCCTCGCTCACGTCCACGCGCTCCACGCCACCGCCCATGCCGTCCCCCTCGGTTCTTCCTGACGCCCTTTAAGATCAATCCACGTGCCAGTCAGGCCACGAGGATGCCCGGGGTTGCGGTGTCCACCGGACGTCAGTCGGGTGCGAGGCGGTAAGGAATGCAGGCCGCGCCCGCCTGCTCGCCTGCTTGGAGGGCGATAGGGGGCCGTGCCCTACAGGGAGAGGCCCACGGCCGGGAGCGGTCTGCTTGTGCCGCGCGATTCCTGCGTTAACTCAAAGGTATGACTGAATTCGAGAGCAACCTCGGCGAGCGATTCGCCGAATTCGTCCTTCCCGACGGCTGCGTGCTCTGCGGAGGAGCCGTGAACGTGCGCGCCAGCCCCTCCGGGGCGCACAGCTACTGCGCCCACTGCCACTGGCTGTCCAAGCCTCGCATGCGCGTGAAGGACAACGGCGTGGAGCTGTCCTTCGGCATGGCGGCGACGGCCTGACGTCCCCTCGCGCGTCGAGCCCCATGAGGCTCGACGCGCCCCTTCACTTCACCCTGGCCTGGCTCAATTCGCCGAGCAGGCCCAGACACCTTGAATGGTGCAGAAGCAGTTTCCGACCCGCCGGTTGATGCAGCACGAGCGCGTGCCGCTGCCCGCGGGAGAGCAGGGCTTGCCCGCCACCGTCGAACAGGCGCTGTTCGGCTGCAGGCAGATGGACGGCGGTGAGGTGAAGCAGATGTTGTGGAAGCCGTCGCACTCGACGGACTCACCTGGATAGGTGTTGCACGTGTTGCCCTCGCACGACACCGTCGTCCCGTTGGGACACGTCGTCGTACAGGTGACGAGCGCGCTCTCCTCTTGAGTCAGAGGCTCCTGCGCCTCGATGGCTCCGGTTCCACCACAGGCCAGCAGACCAGACACGACCAGCGCCGACAGCACCGTCAGGGACAGCTTCATGGTGGAGCTCTCTTTCAGCGAAGGATGGGCCATGGCCCATCACGCACACCGTGCGCGCTGGAGAGGGATTGAAGCATGACCCGCGTGGGCTTTGTCAGGCGTGGGCCTGGAACCCACCGTGGCATCCGCCATTCAATTTCATGATTCCGGGCAGAGCGGACCCGAAATGGGGCACCCGGGCCTCACCTTCGCGGAGCTTCGGCTTCGTCGAGGCCGGGACCTTCCAGCGTGCGCCCGGAGTCGGTCGCCTCGCGCGCGGGTGCGGGGGGCAGGCCCTGCGCGGAGAGCAGCAGGGACAGGAGCGCGGCCTGCTCGGCGTCACCGAGTACGTGAATCGTCTCCGGCAGGCTGAGGGAGACGGAGGTCGGCTCACCGCCCGCGTCGGGCTGACAGGTGCGCCAACCGGTGTAGCGGCCCCCGGCCACCGTCATGGAGTAGCTGCAGCCGCCCACGTCGCCGGTAATGCCCACGGGGGAGAGGACGAGCGAGGTGGGCCAGTTCGCGAGTTCGCCATCCACGCGCAGGCCCGGCTCGGAGGACATGCGGGAGAGCTCCAGCCGGCTGTCCTCCACGCCCACGCGTCCGACGATGGGGCCGGTGCGCCAGCGCAGGTCCACGTCGCCGCCGCGCAGTCGGCCCTTGAGGGAAGTGGAGGTGCGTCGCAGGTCGAAGCCTCCACCGCGCACGGTGTCGCGGCTCAGGGAGACGGTGAGGGATTGGTCGCCCACCTGGAGGCGGATGGGACCGCCGCGTTCTGAGACGGCGAGCTGAGCGCTGGCGGGCGTGGCGAGCCCTAGCGACAGCAGCAGCGCGCCGAGCGCTCCTCGGGGTCCGGATTCAGGGCGTGACACGGGGACACCTGCCTTTCCTCTGGGCACTGGAGGAAAGGTAGGGTCTCAAGCCCGGGGCGGGCATGGCCTTGCGCCCCGGGGGCTCGCATGGAGGGACGTGGGGCGGCGGGGCTCAGTGGAGTCCGTCGGTGCCGGGGGCGCCGCCGGCCGTGAGCGCGGGGTCGTCCTTCTTCCGCTCCTGGATGTCCCAGGCGTCGCCATCCTCGTAGCCCCACTCGTCGACGTCGACGCGATAGTTGCGGAACGAGATGATTCGCCCCCGGCAGATGCGCTCCTGCCAGTTCCCCTGGTCCACGGAGCGCTCCGCGCGGGAGAGCAGCTCACGCATCAGCCAGTCGGGAACGATGGCGCGGTCCGACGGGTAGGCGAAGCGGAACAAGAGCAGGTGGGAGAGGAGGACCTCCCAGTAGCGGTCGAAGCGCCGCAGCAGACGCTCCCAGTCGAACGTGGCGCCCGTCTTGAGGAGCAGGTGGGTGAGTTCGTGGCCGTCGAAGCGTTCGCGCTCGAGGACGAACGCCTTGCTCCAGAAAATCTCTTCGGCGGGAGGGACGCGGCACGGGCAGCCCAGCACCTGGGCGGGGACGGAGTGCTCGAACCACGCCTCGTCGATGGCGGTGATGCCATTGCCGGAGCTGTAGATGAGGTCGACGAGGAAGTCCGCCCAGAAGGCCTTGTGGAGCCAGCCGTGGACTTCGCTCTCGGTGCGCCACTCGTTGCGCGAGAGGAGTTCGATGGCGCGGTCCGCGTCCTTGCGGTGGAGGAAGAGGTCCAGGTCCTTGGTGTCGCGATAGATGCCCGTGTAGTGAGCGAAGGCATAGGCGCCGCCCACGAGGAAGGGGATGTCAGCGTCGGAAAGCAGTTGGATGGCGTAGGTGCGCGCGCCCAGCTCCGCCACGGAGCGCCGCACTTCCATCCGCCTCGGGTCTCCTCCGGGTGCCCCGGAGGCCTTCGGTGGTTGCTCGGCCATGAGGGAAGATAGGTGGGCAGAGCCGGCACGTCAGCGAGCCGTCCGCGTACCCGCCCGAAGGGCAGCCGAGCGGGCGTGGATTCGCCTCAGTCGGCTGACTCGTCCGCCGGGGCAGGTGCGGCCTTGGCGGCCAGGGACATCGGGTAGATGGCGCGGACGTTGACGCGGTAGTGGTAGGCCACGAGATGGGGCTCACCGTTGATGAGGATGAGCACTTGGCGCGGGGGCTCGGGCTGACGGTCGACCCAGGCCCGCGCCTGCTCGACTGTGTCGAATGTGGCGACGGGTGGGGGGAGCCCTTCCTGTTCTATTTCCTGAAGGTAGTACTTGAGCACGGGAGCCCGAGGGAGACGGCGGATGTCGTGCTCTGGGAAGTAGGCGACGCGGTGGTACTCGCCGGCAATCAGGAGGTGGGCACCATCCGGCGGGCGAGGATGCGCTTTCAGCCAGGACTCCGCTTCCGAACGCGTATCGAAGCTCGCGATGACGACGGGAGGAGCATCAGCATCCTCTCCTTGGCGATAGTCCTCGAACTCGTAGGACTGTCCTGTGTCCGTGATGAATGCGACCGCATCCATCGCCATCGACAGCTTCGCCTTCTCGTCCTCGTCGGAGGATTGCTCGCGGAGCCTACCGAGAAGCTCCCGGACCTCGAGGTACCGCATGCCGTCGATCAAGGTGCCACCTCGGCTGTGAGTGGAGGGTGATTGGATTGAGCGTTGGCGAAAAGAACGGCGGGCGCGAGGACAAGCAATCCCGCACCCATCGACACCACGACAAAAACCACGCCCGCGATGATGAAGGTACTTCCAAGCAAGACCTCGCCGCGGTGCTGACTCAACCAGTCCACGGCCTCGTCGACCGCAGCGAACTCCTGGGGTCGCAGTCTTTCCAACTCGACGCAGTCCAGATACGACTGCTGGCAGCGGGTCGTGCAGAAACGCAGCTTACCTCCCTTCTTTCCACCGCTCGTCATATGCCCAAAGCCCCTTGCGAGAGGGCGGCTCATGCATTCGTCGACGCAGGCGATGTTCTCCGCGTCGCAGTCACGCGGCCGACTCACGACTGGCGTCGCTCGCAAACGTGAGCGAGCCCCCTGGCGCGGCAGATCGAACCCCTCGGCCGGCTCCCACGCATGAGTCACGGCACCATCTCCTTGCTCCCGGATGACCAGCACGAGTCGCTGAAGGTCGGTGGCACTTTCAGGAGCCACCTGCCGGGACGAACCACAGGCCACGAGCGCCACACTCACGAACACAGCGGCCAGCTGCTCTGAAAATCGGTAGGTCTTCACACACCCTCGCCAGACAGGTCCGTCACCGCACCAGCCACAACATCAGGGGTGCGGTGACGAAGGACAGTGGAATCCCCACACCCACCATCAGCACCGCCAGCTCCGGGTCCAGCCGATGTTCGGCCGCGAGAATCGCCGCGCTCACCATGGGCGCCATCGCCGCCTGGAGCACCGTCGCCTGCACCACCACCGGCGACAATCCCGGCAACACCCACAGCCCCAACATCACCACGCCCGGCACCAGCACCAGCTTGTAGAACAACCCCAACGACAACGCCGGCAGTCGCGCCTTCACCCCCGACAGCCGCAACTGCAATCCCACTGAGAACAACGCCAGCGGCGTCAACAACGCCCCCAACCGCTCCAGCACCGACTCCACCCAGACCGGATACCCCACCGGCCGCAACAGCAACGACACCACCAACGCCACGAACGGAGGGAACGTCGCCACCTTCCTCGCCAACACGCTCAGCGGCAGCTCCGCCCCCGCGCTCGCTCGCGTCGCCGCCAGCGTCGCCAACGTGGACAACACCAGGAACGAGCCGAGCTGGTCCGCCACCACCGCCACCGCCAGCCCCTCCGAACCCAGCAGCGCCTCCGCCATCGGCAGCCCGACGAACGCCGTGTCTGTCTCTTATACACAACTGACGCTGCCGACGACTTAATAGGTGTAGAA